>CAYUNR010000015.1:0-3782 GCA_964446295.1 uncultured Candidatus Finniella sp.
AGTACTTTATTGAGAAGTGTTCGTGTCGCGTATATCGATTAAAAATATCAATTTCTCTGAGAAAAAAGTTATTGTTAGGCTTGACCTCAACTTGCCGTTAAAAGACGGGCAAATTCAAGATGTTACACGTATTACACGAATTATTCCTACCTTAGAAACGATTCTTGCGACCAATCCAAAATATATAGTTATATTGTCTCATTTGGGACGCCCAAAACCAAAACCACAAACTCAGTGGGATAAAAATGATAGCCTTGAACCAATCGCTAGTGCTTTGCAGGAATTGCTCGGACATTCGGTTATTTTTTCAAATAAACAAATTGGACCAGACCTATATCAAGAACTCAATACACTCCCGAATGGCTCAGTACTAATGGCTGAAAATATTCGCTTTTACAGTGGAGAAGAAGAAAATTCGAATGACTTTTCTAAACAATTAAGTCAATTAGGCGACATGTTTATAAACGACGCATTTTCTTGCTGTCATCGAGTGCACGCATCAGTAGTTGGCATCACAAAATATTTACCATCTTATGCTGGACTTTGCCTTGATAAAGAATTAAGCGTATTAGACAGCATTTTAGTAAATCCAAAACGACCAGTAGTAGGCATTGTTGCAGGCAGCAAGGTATCTACAAAAATTGATCTATTATGGAATCTTTTAAATAAGCTAGATTATTTGTTCGTAGGCGGAGGCATGGCCAATACTCTTTTGTGCGCTCAAGGATATAAAATGGGGGGATCATTTGTTGAAAATGATCGATTAGGCATTGCTGAAGCAGTTTTGCAGAAAGCAAAAAGTAGTAGGTGTGAGTTATTGCTACCGATTGATGCAGTAGTCGCTAAAAAACTAGAACCAAACATATCTACCCAAGTTGTTAGTATTGATATGATTGATGCTGATCAAGCTATGTATGATATTGGACCCAAAACATTAGAACGTCTGCAAAATATCCTAAAACTATGCGAAACAGTTTTATGGAATGGTCCAGTTGGAGTATATGAAGTTTCACCTTTTGATCAAGGATCCAACATCATTGCAAAATCCATTGCACAGCGCACTCAAATAGGAAAAATTATTAGCGTAGCTGGAGGAGGAGATACAATCGCAGTTGTTGGAGAGAACAGTGCCGATTTCACATACGTATCGACGGCAGGAGGAGCGTTTTTAGAATGGCTTGAAGGCAAAGTATTGCCTGGCGTTGAAGCCTTGGAATCTATAAATGAGCAAAAATTAATACCTTAATGGAAAAATAAAAGATCTACTCATGTTTTGAAAATTTTGAATGCTGATGCATTAAAGCCATTTCGTGAGCAGAACAACCAAAGTGATGACCAATTTCATTAATTAACACATGATGTATTAATGCTTTTACATCCTCTTCATTCTCAACAGCATGACGTATTAAGGGACAGCGATACAAATAAATAATATCTGGTTTCTTAGAGCGTGTTTTTTTCTTTAAAGGCAAAGGTATGCCCTGGTACAGTCCTAACAAATCATATCTGTCTGTCATGGATAATTCAGCTAAAACATTATGCTCTGCAAAATTTTTCACTTCTATTACAAAATTTTTCAAATGTGAGCGAAATGATTTCGGTAATTTTTGCAAACTTTCATAAGCAAAATCATATATCTCAGCAACAGCTGGCATGCGTAAAACACAAATTTCATTTTTTTCCATGTAAGCCCTTTTTTATTCTATGGAAGCCATGGTTTAATAGTTAAGTTGTAACCTATAAAAGTTAATAAAAAGCGAAGGGTAAAAAATGTTATCCATAAATTTTAAAATTATTTTATTTTATGCATTCAGTTGCTTTTTTTTTAGTGGTTGCGAATCCGTTAAATCTGCAGTTGGGATAAAACAATCAAAAGTTTGGATTGAAAAAATCAATTTCAAAGCAGCAGCAAATGCAAATAATTCAGCTCCAATTAAAGTTGATGTAGTAATTGCATATAAGGACGACCTTGCAACTGAAATTGGGAAGCTAGACGCAAATACATACTTTCAAAAGGCAAAAAAACTGAAATCAGATGCAGGTGACGATTTAGAAATATTTAGCATTGCGATTCTTCCCGATTCATCAGCCAGCTTAGATATTACACCATCAAACAGCGCAGGCGTGGTAGCATTAATGTTTGCTAGATATGACAGCCCGGGAGATCACCGAACAAATGTAAGCGCAGATTATGAAATTCAAGTAGACCTCAATAAAAATGATTTAAAAATAACAACAATTAAGAAAGGATGATTTTTATATTTTGACATATAATTAACATTCTTAATCTTAATATTCTTTTTTATTGCATTATTTTTTAATATAGGCTAAGTTGCAGATGAAATTTTAGGTTCCGATTCCGCGCCTACCTAATATGTGGTAGGGTTATTTGGCGAATTCCAAAAACTTTTTAAAGCGTTATCTGTTCACCATGTTGCTGCTCAAGAGCTAGCTTATGGATAAATTTCTGTCCACTTATTGTGGTTTATAGATAAACGTTTTTTTATGGAGTTTTAAATGAATACATTTAATGAACTGGGATTACCAGATTCGCTTACACAGTCACTTACACGCATGGGCTTAGTAAAGCCCACAGAAATTCAAGCACAAACAATACCCTTAGCGCTTGAAGGCAATGATATTTTAGGATCAGCACAAACTGGTACAGGAAAAACAATGGCTTTTACGTTGCCATTGGTAAATCACTTGCTTAATAATCCAAATGCTACAGCGCTTGTATTAGCGCCTATACGTGAAATTGCTCAACAAGTTATGAATGCTTTGAAAGGTCTGGTAGGCGATTCAAGAGATTTCAACACAGCTCTTATTATTGGTGGTGAACCTTACCCTAAGCAGCTTATGCAGCTAAAATCTCGCCCAAGAGTTGTTATAGGAACACCTGGCCGTATAATTGATCACTTAGAGCGTGGCACTTTACGAGTTGATAACCTAGAATGTTTAGTGCTTGATGAAACTGACCGTATGTTTGATATGGGGTTTGGTATTCAGCTTGAGCACATCATTTCTAAGTTACCGACCAAACGTCAAACAATGATGTTTTCAGCGACAATTCCACCAGCTATTGAAAAGCTAGCAGGAAAATACCTGAACGAACCAAAGCGCGTAGCGGTAGGTTCGGCAACATTGCCAATTCCTAAGATCAAACAAGAAATTGTTAATATTAATGAAAAAGATAAGTACAAGCGTCTTTTACAAGAGATTGAGCAACGTGACGGTACAATAATTGTGTTTGTAAAAACAAAAATGAATGCTGACCGTTTGGCAGAAGCGCTTCGTAAAGAAGATCATTCAGCATCAGCTATTCATGGTGACTTGCGTCAACATCAACGTGAAAAAGTAATTCGTTCATTTCGTCTAGGCAAGTGCCGAGTTATGGTTGCTACCGATATTGCTGCTCGTGGGTTAGATATTCCTCACTTGATGCACGTTATCAATTATGATGTGCCTCCATGCCCTGAAGATTATATTCACCGTATTGGCAGAACAGGTCGCGCAGGCGCTGAAGGATTTGCTTTGTGTTTTATTACATCACAAGATGCAAAAAAGTGGAATGCTATTGAGAGATACATGAATCCTAAAGCTCACGAAGGATCAAATCGTAATTCTGGTTCAGGAAGCGGCTTTGGCCGATCATCACGATCTGGATCTGGTGATTTTGGGGGGCAACATCCTTTCGCAAATAATGACAGAAGGAAACCATTCGCAGGTAAAAGTTCTGGTGAATCAAGAGGCGGAGCAAGAAGCGGTGGTTTCGGTAGCGG
>CAYUNR010000015.1:3882-30600 GCA_964446295.1 uncultured Candidatus Finniella sp.
TGCTTCTAGAGGCGGCGGCTTCGGTGCAAGCAGAGGCGGTTCACGAAGCAGTGGCTTTGGTGACGCTCCAGCTGGTGAAGCTGGCGGCGGCGAATCAAGAGGCAATTCACGCGGCGGCGGATTCAGTGGGGGCGCTTCAAGAGGTGGTGGCTTCGGTAGCGGTGCTTCTAGAGGCGGCGGCTTCGGTGCAAGCAGAGGCGGTTCACGAAGCAGTGGCACTAGCGAAAAAGGAAGAAGCAATTTTTCAAAACCTAACTCACGTGGACCAAAAAGCTCTTTTTCTGATCGCCCAAAAAGTGGAGCACCAAGCAAGCGTACCTTTAGCTAAACTTAACGCTTTCTATTGCTAACATTAAAGCTCTGCAGCATATTGCTGTAGAGCTTTTTTTGTAAATCAGATAAAAACCAAGGATATTTAGCAACACTAGCCAAGAAAATATATAGGCTTTTAAAGATTATTTGAAAAACCCTCTTTCGTTTCAACGCCAGATACCGTATCAATAAACATTATCTAGTTGTATTTTGGCAGGGGCCTTTCTTGTTCACTTGGGTTTTAGAATTTTTTATACCTTTTATCATATTAATGTCCGTTGTTGTCTTTGTTCATGAGTGGGGTCATTTTTGGGTTGCCCGCAGGAATAATGTAAAAGTCGAAGATTTCGCCATTGGATTTGGTCCTGAACTGTTTGGATTCTCCGATAAAAAAGGTACCAGATGGGCATTTCGTTTAGTACCGTTGGGTGGTTACATAAAAATGCTAGGCGATGCTGATGCAACCAGCGCTACAGCTGACGATGCAATTATTACAAAACTCACTGAAGAAGAAAAAAAGCAAACTCTTCATGCAAAAACCCCTTGGCAACGCATTCAAGTTGCAGCAGGCGGACCACTAGCAAATTTTGCTTTTGCAATTGTTGCAATGATTGGCTTATTTGCGGTTTTTGGGGAACCAATTACACCACCTGTAATTGGATTTGTTGACCCTGCTGGTGTTGGGGCTAAACATGGTTTGCAAGAAAATGATCGCATCGTTGAAATTAACCGTGAGAAAATTCATTCCTTTGAGAATATGCTGCCTTTTATTCGCAGTGGAAAGCATGAAATCCTTTCAATAAAATTGGAACGCGCCAAAAAACAAGTTCACTTGAATATCCCCTTAACGTTGAAAGATAAAGACACAGGCGAAATTCAAAAAATAAAGGTTCTGGGCATTAAGCCAAGCCCCTCTAAAGAATACAAAAAACTATCGTTTGGTGCCGCCGTAAAAACAGCTTTTTCAACTTTTTGGGGTATGTGCAAAACAATTGTCGTTGGGCTCGGTGAACTTTTAACTGGGCAGCGTAAAGGCGATGAGCTGGGTGGAATTGGTTCAATTGCAGACATGGCTTCCCAGAGTGCAAAACTTGGCGTTGCGGGCATGTTGTGGTTCATGATTATCATGTCGATTAATCTTGGACTAATTAATCTATTTCCAATTCCTGTTCTAGATGGCGGACAAATACTCATGACCTCAATTGAATGGGTCATTGGCAAACCGCTTCCTGAAAAAGTTCAAAAATATGTTTTTGGATCAGGTTTTGCTCTCGTAATTAGCTTAATGCTCTATTCCACTTGGAACGATATAGTGCGCTACAATGTCATTCAAAAAATTTGCTCACTATTTCAAATAATCAGAGGATGGTTACCCCTATGATAAAATATTTCTTTTTTGCTTTCTTGTTATCTCTGAATTTAGCTTACGGTGAAGGACAAAAAATTTCACACATCAGCATTCAAGGTAATAACCGCATTGAAAATCAAACGATTCTTTCTTATTTACCAATAAAAGTTGGCGATACAGCAGATCTTGATACAAACGATCAATGCTTGAAGACGTTGTTCGATACTGGGTACTTTCACGATGTAAAAGTTCATCGGGAGGGTGCAACGATCGTTATTCAACTTGAAGAAAACCCCATCATCAATAAGATTGCTTATGAAGGCAATGACAAAATTAAGGACGCTGATTTTAAAAAAGAAATACAGCTTCGCCCACGTGAAGTCCTTTCATATGCAAAAATCCAAGCTGCACAGCAACGCATTTTAGAAATATATCGTCGACTTGGACGTTTCAGTGCAAAGGTAGACCCAAAAATTATTCGTTTGCCTGAAAATCGCGTTGATTTAGTTTTTGAAATTGAAGAAGGACCAACTACATTTATTCGCAAAATTAATTTCATCGGAAACAAAACTTTTAAAGGTTCTCGACTTGAAAAGGTTTTGCAAAGCAAAGTTTGGCATTGGTACAGATTTTTTGTGAATGATGACCTTTATGACCCTGACCGTTTCCTTAATGATCAACAAGAAATTAAAAAATTCTACAATGATCATGGTCATCCAGACGTACGTTTAATTTCTTCTATTGCTGAACTAAGTCCAGATAAGACAGCATATTTTTTAACTTTCACCATTGATGAAGGTAGAAAATACGAGTTTGGCAATGTAAAAATTAATTCTGAAATCAAATCAGTAAACATTGAAAAACTTAAAGAATGCATTCTCATTGAAAAAGGTGAAGAATTCAGCGGCGCTATGATTGATAAATCAATTAAAGCACTTACAGAATCTTTAGGAACAATGGGTTATGCTTTTATTAATATTGAGCCAGAAACTTTAAAAAATGCAGAAACAGGCATTGCCGAGATTACATTCACAATCAAAGAAGGTCCAAGAGTCTACATTGAAACCATTGAAATAAAAGGAAATGATCGCACAAGAGATCATGTAATTCGCCGTAAAATTAGAATTCAAGAAGGTGATGCGTATAACAGTAAAAAAATCAAGGATGCTGAACAGGAATTAAAAGACCTTGGGTATTTTAAAGAAACGCATGTTCAACCTGAAGAAGGTTCAGCAATAGACAAAGCCAAACTAAATGTTGATGTTGAAGAACAACGAACAGGAGAGCTAAATGTTGGCGTTGGTTACTCTACTTTAGACGGACCATTCACATCTTTAGGCGTTCGTGAAAGAAATTTTAGAGGCAGCGGACAGACTCTGCATTCAAATGCCATGATTTCTAAAAGAAGTATGGGCATAGATGCGGGTATTATTGAGCCAGCATTCTTAGATCGGGAACTTGAAGGATCAGTAACAGCATCAGCAAATCAGTCAAAATATTCTCGTTCACATAAACATAACACCCTTGGTACAACCTTTGGTTTGGGGTACAACCTAAGCGAAATGTGGTGGCAAAACTTAGACTATACTATACGTTCCGAGAAAGAAACGGGGTTCAATGACAAGGCTTCTGCGATTATTCGCAACCAAAGTCATAACGCTTTATTGTCAATGATTGGCCAAACTATTAACTTTGGAAAACTAGATAGTAGAGCAAATCCTACTAAGGGCTATGTTTTAAGTTATCAGACTAGTTTTGCAGGGCTAGGCGGCACAATAAAATACCTACAACATGTATGGAATGCTACCTTCTATCATCCGCTATTTTCTGAAGATGTTATTTTAAAAATTTCCGGTGAAACGGGGATGATACAAAAAATGGGCAAGCCTATTCGCGTTGTTGATAGCTTTCAAATGGGCTACACAAACTTTAGAGGTTTTGATTTTCAAGGTGTAGGTCCGCGCGACAAGAAAACCGGAGACCCATTAAATGGCACAAGAATGTGGCGTCAAGTAACTGAAATAAAGTTTCCGTCTGGTTTACCTGATGATTGGAAAATTAACGCCAGCGTGTTCAATGAGCTGGGTTGTTTATGGCAACCAGGCCAAAAAGATGGCAACACACAAGATAGCAAAAAAATGCGTGCTTCTTTTGGGGCAGGAATACTTTGGACATCACCGTTTGGCCCGATTGGAATATCTTATGCCGTTCCATACCGCAGTCAAAAATATGATGAATCGCGCCGTTTGCAACTGCAATTTAGTAACATCTTTTAGAAATGTTTAAAGACTTTAGACCTTACCTGATTCAAGTTGCTTTTGCGGTTATTACCGTTATAACGGCTTATTGTATGCTAAAACCACATTACAAAACTACTGGCCTTACTATAGGCCTGGTAAATATGGAACGTGTTCGCTCTCAGGCAACGCCATTTCAGCAGTTACATAAGCAAGATTTTGAAGCACGCTCAAAAGCACAAGAACGCTTAGAAACTTTAGAAAAAAGCATGCGTAAGGAATATGACGAACTGCAAACGCTACAACAAAAAAAACATGCAAAAACAGATGAGCTAACAAAACGAAAACTTGCTCTTGATAAAAAAGTCGCTGATTTAGATCAGCATTTTCATCAGGAACGAGATTCAATAAAACAAAAACTTGATAAAAACTTTTTGGCCATTGAATCTGAACTAGAAAGTATTATTCGAAGTTTTTGTAAAAAGCATAAGATTGATCTGTTTCTGAATACAACAAACAATGGTCAAGAAGTTGCGCTAGTAGCAGATGAAAGTCTCAATCATACAGATAAAATAATTGAACTTTTGAACAAAAAAATACCAAATATTGATAAACTAGAAAAATAAAGATGTTTTTTCAAAAATCACCCCCCATTCTTATTGAGCAACTAGCAAAAATAATTGGCGCTGAAACCAATGTTTCTGGCATTCCTATCAGTGACGTTGGCCCTCTGGAAAATCTGGATCAAGGCATTCTTGGTTGTTATCACAATACAAAATATAAAGCTTCTCTGGCACAAGCCAAAAGTGGATTTTGTATTTTAAAAGAAGATGACAGACATTTATTAGGGGAAGGTGTAATTGGTTTATTTACACCAACACCTTATCGTGCATTTGGAAAAGCGGCCTTGTATTTTTACGCAAAACCAGAATCTACGAGAGAAATTTCTAAATTAGCTGATATTCATCCAACTGCAAAAATAGGGAAAAACTGCCAAATAGAGGCTTTCACCGTAATAAAAGCTTTTGCAGAAATTGGAGATAACACTATTATTCGAAGTCATTGTGTAATTGGGGAGCATGTAAGAATTGGGAACGATAGTCTGCTTGAACATAGCGTTACTATCACAAATACGCTTGTAGGTGACCGCTTCTATGTTAAGCCTGGTGCATGCATAGGTCAGCCTGGTTTTGGCTTCCACATGGATGAAAAAGGGCATTTTGATATTCCTCAAATTGGATGCGTTCGTATCGGAAACGACGTGCAAATTGGATCCAACACAACAATTGATCGAGGCAGCCAGCATGACACAATTATTGGAAATTTCTGTAGAATAGATAATCTAGTGCAAATTGCTCATAACGTAGAATTAGGCGAGGGCTGTGTAATTGTTTCTCAAGTAGGCATTGCTGGAAGTTCTAAGCTAGGTAAATTTGTTATTGCCGCAGGGCAAGTTGGAATTGCTGGACATTTAACAATTGGTGATGGCGTTAAAATTGCTGCTCAAAGTGGTTTAATGCGAGACGTTGCACCAGGAGAAACTATTTCTGGCTCGCCTGCTATTCCAATAAGAGAATGGCATAAGCAAACTATTGCTATACAGCGTCTATCTAAAAAATAGCAGTCTTTAAGTTGCTCGGATTTTTACATCAATTGTAGGACGTAATACTATTAATAGTATTAGCGCAAATAAGGCAATTAATCCGCTTCCCATAAAAGTCACGAACTGGTCAAATTTATCAGCAAGAGAACCACCAATGAAACCAGCCAGTAGAAGACCTACAGAATTAATTAAGTAGTAAAAACCTATGCCTGTTCCCCTCAAATCTTCGGGAACGTGATCAGCTATGATACACAAAAACATGTCTTGGCTCATCCCAATTTGAATGCCCCATAGACCAACTCCAATAAGCATCACTGGTAAGCTAGTAGAAAACCCTAGAAAGGTATCTGCCACTATTAGCAACACAAAGCTTAATGCCAAAAATCCATAACGACCTAACCGGTCAGAAAGCATACCAATAGGGTAAGAAAACAAAGAATTTGTACAGTTATACAAAATCAAAATGCCATGAGAGAAATTTTGATCCATACCAAAGCTTTGGGTTGCATGAAGCACAAGCATAGATTCACCTATACGTGAGCTCATAAATACCATTGCTACAATCATCAACATCCAATAAGGTTTCCCTAACCGCGTTAAATCTTTAAAATGCAATGGATGGCGAATTGGTTTTTTATCAGCAGTGACTTCTTTTTCATGAGGATCTTTAACAAAAATTAGCAGCAAGAAGAACCCTATTGACGCAGGAATGCTTGCCCACATAAAAACTTGCTGAATGTCTTGATTAGCCAAATACATGGCTACAATGCCTAGTATGCCACCAATAAACGAGCCAGCCGTTGCCATAGCATTACGTAGACCAAAGCAAGCCCCTTTTGTTCGATCAGGTGCTAAATCACCCACCAGAGCATCGCGAGGCGTTGATTGCATGCCATTACCCAAACGATCAAAGAGTCTGGCAATAATAACCATTGGTACGGTGGCAAACAAAGCAAATATTGGTCTTGATATAGCAACCATAGCAAAGCCAATCATCATAATTTTTTTAGGACGCCTAAAATAATCACTGATCAAACCAGATAAAAGCTTCATAGCAAAAGCCATCGCCTCAAAAGTGCCTTCAAGCATAATGATGAAGCCAGTTCCAGCACCAAGAATTTGCTTGAGGTAAAGAGCTACAACACCAAAGACCATAACTGTAGAGATGTTAAGCAACATACTGGCAAAGCCAATAGCCCAGATAGATAAAGGAATTTTAGATTTAGCAATATTCATAAAACCAAACAGGAAAATGAAAGATTAAAATACCAATTAGAAAATAAAAAAACAAGCATAAAGCTTGCTTTTTTATTTAATTAAATTTTATTACTTAAGCAACAGACTGTTTAGCATCCTTGCTCTTTGGAGCAGCCTGAATCAATATGTCTTTATCGCGATCCTGAGCAGTTGCTTTCATGCGACGCATAGCACTACCAGTACCAGCCGGAATCAAACGACCAACAATCACGTTCTCTTTTAACCCAGCCAAAACATCAAGCTTACCAGAAACAGCCGCTTCAGTTAGAACGCGAGTTGTTTCTTGGAATGATGCAGCAGAAATAAATGATTTCGTATGTAATGAGGCTTTTGTAATACCCTGAAGAATAGGCTGACCTGAAGCAGGACGCTTACCTTCTTTAATAAGTGCATTATTGGTATGATCATAAATAACGCGGTCTACGTGATCACCAACAATGAAATTGGTATCTCCAGCATCATATACTTCGGTTTTTTGTAGCATTTGACGCACAATAACTTCGATATGTTTATCGTTAATAGCAATACCTTGCAAACGGTAAACTTGCTGGATTTCGCTGACTAAGTAAACTGCCAACGCTTCGACACCCATAACACGTAAAATATCATGTGGAACTGGGTTTCCTTCAACTATCAGGTCACCTTTACGTACATAATCGCCTTCTTGAATAACGATATGTCTGCCACGTGGAACCAAATATTCTACTGGTTGCAAGTTTTCGCTTTCAGGTATAACAACGATACGGCGTTTTGCTTTATAGTCCTTACCAAACTCAATTTTACCATCAAATTCAGCAATAATTGCTGCATCTTTAGGTTGACGTGCTTCAAACAATTCGGAAACACGTGGCAAACCACCAGTAATGTCTCGAGTTTTTGAAGTTTCACGTGGAATACGAGCAATCACTTCACCAGCAGGAATATTTGCACCATTCTCAACGGAAATAATCGCATCAATTGGCAAGAAATAACGTGCTTCAAGACCATTTGATAATTTAATCGGAGTGCCCTTTGCGTCACGCATACTAATCATTGGGCGAAGCTCAGCGCTACTACGCGATGATTTTGCGTCAATAACAGCACGACTAGAAATACCAGTGGATTCATCTACTATTTCTCGCATCGTTACGCTATCTATCAAGTCAACGAAGTGAGCAATACCTTCTTTTTCTGTTATTACAGGAATTGTATATGCATCCCATTCAGCAATCTTTTGACCCTGCTTAATTGCGGCGCCATCTTTTATCAAAAGCTTGGCACCGTATTGAATACGGTAATGCACACGTTCACGATTTTGGTCATCAAGAATAATGACTTCACCGTTACGTGAAAGCACAATAGTTTGACCAGATGCATTATCAATTGCGTTAATGTTCTTGTATCGAACCTTACCTGGCATTGAGCTTTCTATGCTTGATTGTTCGGCACTTCGTTGCGCAGCACCACCCATGTGGAAAGTACGCATCGTTAGCTGTGTTCCAGGCTCACCAATTGACTGCGCAGCTATAACACCAACTGCTTCGCCTACGTTAACAGTGGTTCCGCGCGCCAAGTCACGACCATAACATTTAGCACAAATAGCTGTTTCCATTTCGCATGTCAAAACCGAACGAATTCTGACCTCATGGATACTAGCTTCGCTAATAAGTTCGGCTGTATCTTCTACAATCATTTCACCAGCCGTTACAATAACTGCATTGGTTAATGGGTGGACAATATCTTCCGCGGCAGTACGACCCAAAATACGATCAGTCAATGGAACCACAGTATTGGCACCTTCAACGACGGACCTCATGTGGATACCTTGTGTAGTTCCGCAATCATCTGCAACAATGATGCAATCTTGAGCAACGTCAACTAAACGACGAGTTAGGTAACCTGAGTTTGCTGTTTTCAAAGCTGTATCCGAAAGACCCTTACGAGCACCATGGGTTGATATAAAATACTCAAGAACATGCAAACCTTCTTTAAAGTTTGAGATAATTGGAGTTTCCATAATGTCACCTGAAGGTCTTGTCATCAAACCACGCATACCCGCCATCTGACGCATCTGCGTAACTGAACCACGAGCCTTTGAGTGAATCATCATATAAACCGCATTAAATGGCTCACCAGGAAGGTTTTTTGACATCGCTTGTAACATGGCGTCACCAACTTTATCAGTACAACGCCCCCAAGCATCAACGACTTTGTTATATTTTTCACCTTGAGTAATCAGGCCGTCCAGGTATTGTTGCTCATATTCTGCAACAGCAGCTTTTGTTTGACCAATCAGCACTTCTTTTTCTTTTGGAACAATAAGGTCGTCTTTACCAAAGGATACACCACTCTTCGTCATGTAAGTGAAACCTAAGGTCATAATACGATCAACAAATATAACCGTTTCTTTTTGCCCACAATGACGATAAACGTCATCAACTAGCGAGCTGATTTCATTTGAAGTCATCACTTGATTTACAAGATCATAAGGCATTTTGTAGTGCTTTGGTAAATAGTTACCTAGGAACAAACGACCTGGAGTTGTATCTACTCGCTGATAAGTAACGCTTCCATCTTCATGGTAGACAGGAACACGTGCTTTCACTTTTGAATGAATGTGTAAGTGCCCTTGTGATAATGCATGTTCCACTTCAGAAATATCTGAAATCAGACTACCTTCACCTGGCATACCATCAGCCATTAAGCTTAGATAATAAATTCCAAGCACAATATCTTTCGAAGGTACAATAATTGGACGTCCACTAGATGGGCTAAGAATGTTATTAGTCGACATCATCAATACACGAGCCTCAAGTTGAGCTTCTAATGAAAGTGGCACATGCACTGCCATTTGGTCTCCATCGAAGTCAGCGTTGAAAGCTGTACAAACAAGAGGATGCAGCTGAATTGCTTTGCCTTCAATAAGCACAGGTTCGAATGCCTGAATACCTAAACGGTGAAGAGTTGGGGCGCGGTTTAATAATACTGGGTGCTCACGAATAACGTCTTCTAAAACGTCCCAAACTTCAGGGCGCTCTTTTTCAACCATTCGCTTTGCAGCTTTCAATGTGCTAGCAAGACCGTAACGTTCAAGACGCGCATAAATAAATGGGCGGAATAATTCTAAGGCCATTTTCTTAGGCAAACCACATTGATGCAGCTTTAATTCTGGACCCACCACAATCACCGAACGACCAGAATAGTCAACTCGCTTACCTAGTAGGTTTTGACGGAAACGACCTTGTTTACCCTTAAGCATATCAGCCAAAGACTTAAGTGGGCGCTTGTTGGTTCCAGTAATTGCGCGGCCTCTACGACCATTGTCAAACAACGCGTCAACAGATTCTTGCAACATACGCTTTTCATTGCGGATAATAATTTCAGGCGCACGAAGCTCAATAAGACGCTTCAAACGATTATTTCTGTTAATAACGCGACGATACAAATCGTTCAAATCTGAAGTAGCAAATCTACCACCATCAAGAGGAACCAAAGGACGTAATTCTGGTGGAATTACTGGAATAACTTCCATGACCAAACACTCAGGTGGAGTATTTGACTCTAAAAATGCTTCCAGAAGCTTTAAGCGCTTCATTATTTTTTTACGACGAATTTCAGATGAACATTCTGTAAGTTCCTGACGAAGCTTTTCACTTTCGCTTTTTGGCTCTATTTTACGAAGCATTTCACGTAAAGCTTCAGCACCAATGCCAGCATTAAATGCTTCTTCGCCGTACTCATCTTGAGCTTGCATGAACTCTTCTTCATTTAACAACTGCCCATAGGACATTGCTGTCATGCCAGGATCAAGAACAACATAGCTTTCAAAATACAGAATTTTTTCAAGATCTTTTAGCGCTATATCAAGCAGCATACCTGCACGACTAGGCAAAGATTTAGTAAACCAAATGTGCGCAACGGGAGCAGCTAATTCAATATGCCCCATGCGATCACGACGAACTTTACTTAATGTAACTTCTACGCCGCACTTTTCGCAAATGACACCGCGATATTTCATACGCTTGTATTTACCACACAGGCATTCATAGTCTTTTACTGGACCAAATATACGTGCACAAAACAAACCATCACGTTCCGGTTTAAAGGTGCGATAGTTAATAGTTTCAGGCTTTTTTACTTCCCCATATGACCAAGAACGAATACGTTCCGCTGTTGCAATAGTAATACGAATTGCATCAAAATCTGGAAGAACATCCATTGCGTTGAAGCTTCGTTTAATCTCTCGGTTCATGAGTTACTCCCGAACAAAATGTAAAAATTAGATTTAGTAAATATGAGGAGCACAGGCTCCTCACAAAATTATTCAAACTGCTCAAATGCCACGTTTAGGCCAAGCGAACGAAGCTCTTTCACCAATACGTTAAAGGACTCTGGAATACCTGTTTCCATATTATCGTCTCCTCGCACAATGGCTTCGTATACTTTCATACGACCAACAACGTCATCCGACTTAACTGTCAGCATTTCTTGAAGCGTGTATGCAGCACCATAAGCTTCCAGTGCCCATACTTCCATTTCTCCGAAACGCTGTCCACCAAACTGTGCTTTACCACCAAGAGGCTGTTGTGTCACAAGACTATATGGTCCAATTGAACGTGCGTGAATCTTATCATCAACCAAATGGTGAAGCTTCAATATATAAATATATCCAACGGTGACCTTACGATCAAAAGGCTCACCAGTACGCCCATCAAATAAATCAACCTGGCCAAAAGTTGGCTGATCAGCATAAGTCAACGCATTATTTATTTCCTGGTGACTTGCACCATCAAATACAGGAGATGCAATTGGAACGCCCTTTCGAAGATTACCCGCCATTTCCATAAGTTGCTCATCATCAAGAGACTTAATATCTTTTTGATCTTTTTTATCTGTATAGATGTCTAACAATTTATTGCGAATATCTTTAACTTCAAGCTCTTTGTCACGATATTTTTCTATCATTTCATTGATTTGACGTCCCATACCAGCAACAGCTGCGCCCAAGTGAGTTTCTAGAATTTGCCCAACGTTCATACGAGAAGGCAAACCAAGTGGGTTCAAAATAATGTCAACAGGGGTACCATCTTCCAGATGTGGCATATCTTCCATTGGAACAACTTTAGACACAACACCTTTGTTACCGTGACGACCAGCCATCTTATCACCTGGCTGAAGCTTACGTTTAACAGCTATAAAGACTTTGACAGACTTTAGAACTCCAGGTGGCAATTCATCGCCACGACGTAATTTTTCAACTCTATCTTCAAATGTGGCTTGCAATCTAGCACACGAAGCATCAAATTCAGCTTTCATGTCTTCTATTTCAGTCATTGTCTCTGCTTCTGAAACAATAATTTTTTTCCACTCTGCAGGGTGAAGATCAGAAAGCATCTCAGTAGTGATTTCTTTACCTTTTGTCAAAGCCTTTGAACCAGATGAGAATTTCTTGCCAACAAGAAGATCTCTAAGTCGTTGAGAAAAACTACGCTCTAGAATGGCGCGCTCTGCTTCACGATCTTTTGCAAGACGATCAATTTCCTGGCGCTCCAATGCTATAGATCTTTCATCGCGTTCAATGCCGCGGCGTGAAAAAATACGCACTTCAACAACTGTTCCAGAAACCCCGGGAGGAACACGAAGTGAGCTATCACGCACATCAGATGCTTTTTCACCAAAAATTGCTCGCAAAAGCTTTTCCTCTGGCGTAGAAGGAGCTTCACCTTTCGGAGTTACTTTACCAACTAAAATATCACCAGGATTAACTTCTGCACCCACATAAACTATACCGGCTTCATCCAAGTTCCGCAGGCCTTCTTCACCTACATTTGGAATATCACGAGTAATATCTTCGTTACCTAGCTTTGTATCACGAGCCATAAGCTCAAACTCTTCAATATGAATTGAAGTAAACACATCGTCCTGAACAATACGCTCAGAAATAACGATTGAGTCCTCGAAGTTGTATCCTTGCCATGACATAAATGACACAAGCACGTTACGCCCTAGCGCCAATTCACCAAGCTCAGTCGCTGGACCGTCAGCAATAATATCACCACGTTTCACTACGTCGCCTTTTTTAACCAAAGGACGCTGGTTAATACATGTGCTCATATTTGAACGCTGGAACTTCAGCAAATTGAAAATATCAACACCTGACTTGTTATCACTGTCTTTTTCAGTAACACGAATAACAATTCGCTTTCCATCGACCTGATCAACAACGCCATCTCGCTTTGCCGTGATTACAGCGCCTGAGTCTTTTGCAACAATAGCTTCCATACCTGTTCCAACAAGAGGCGCCTCAGCTCTTAAAAGAGGAACAGCCTGACGTTGCATGTTAGAGCCCATCAACGCTCGGTTTGCATCGTCATTTTCCAAGAAAGGAATTAGAGATGCCGCAACAGAAACTAGCTGCTTTGGAGAAACGTCAATATAGTCGACACTTGAGCGT
The DNA here is from genome assembly GCA_964446295.1 of uncultured Candidatus Finniella sp. Lineage (GTDB taxonomy): Bacteria > Pseudomonadota > Alphaproteobacteria > Paracaedibacterales > CAITNM01 > CAITNM01. Next base: position 17,073 of record CAYUNR010000015.1, read on the forward strand.
GGGAAAATACCAAATTCGCCTGATTTACGACAAGTAACGAATTCTTCTATGATACGACCCTTTTCATCAAGCTCTACACTTGCTTGGCCAATAATGTAACGACTTTCTTCAAGTGCGTTCATGTAAATAACTTCGTCGGTAACGTTACCATCGGAAATCTTACGATACGGACTTTCAATAAAGCCATACTTGTTTACTCGTGCATAGGTTGCCAATGAGTTAATCAACCCAATGTTCTGACCTTCAGGAGTCTCAATTGGACAAATACGTCCATAGTGTGTCGGGTGAACGTCACGAACTTCAAAACTAGCGCGATCTCGCGATAAACCACCGGGGCCCAATGCTGACAAACGACGCTTGTGCGTGATTTCAGAAAGAGGATTTGTCTGATCCATAAATTGAGATAGCTGAGAGGAGCCAAAAAATTCACGAATGGCTGCTGCAACGGGTTTAGCATTAACTAAATCATTTGGCATCACGGTGTCAATATCAACCGACCCCATGCGTTCACGAATAGAACGCTCCATACGAACCAAGCCAACACGGAATTGATTCTCTAAAAGCTCACCAACAGACCGAACACGACGGTTAGCAAGGTTATCAATATCATCTATCTCACCCTTACCATCGCGCAATTCTAAAAGAATTCGCACCATTGAAAGAATGTCGTCTTTTTTCAAAACTCTAACATCATCTGGCGTATTTAAGCCCAAACGTGCATTCATTTTAACTCGACCAACAGCTGATAAGTCATAACGCTCAGGATCAAAGAACAATGCTCTAAATAAAGCTTCTCCGCCTTCAACGGTTGGTGGCTCACCTGGGCGCAAAGCACGATAAATATCCATTAATGCTTCGTCGCGGTTTTGGTTTTTGTCTGCCTGAAGCGTATTCAGCAAGTAAGCGCCAATGTTAACATGGTCAATATTCAAGAGATCAAAAGACTTAACTTTTTGTTCGTTTAGAATTTCCATTGTCTCAGCAGAAAGCAAATCACCAGACTCAATATAAATTTCACCTGTTTCAGTATTAATGCGGTCATCAGCCAAGTAACTACCTTGCAAATGCTCTTCAGAAAAGGCAATTTGCTTCAATCCTTCAGATTCATATTTCTTCGCAAGACGTGGCGTGATTTTTGTGCCCGACTCAACAGCAATTTCACCAGTATCAGCATTAATCAAGTCATGAGTTAGCTTAACGCCTTTCCAGCGATCCGCAACATAATCAGTCACCCAAAGCTTCTTATTCCGTGTATATGTAACTTTTTCGTAGAAAGTGTGTAAAATTTCTTCACGAGACATACCCATAAGATCTTTTGCATCAAGAGTTTTTTTGGCCGTCTTAGCTTTTTCTCGAGCTTTTTCGGTGTAATCGCTATCAAGCGCCATCAAAAGCGTGGTCACTGGAAGCTTACGACGACGGTCAACTCTCACGCAGATTTGGTCTTTTGGATCAAATTCAAAATCTAACCAAGAACCACGATAAGGAACAATCCGCCCAGCGTAAAGAATTTTGCCTGATGCATGTGTTTTTCCTTTATCGTGATCAAAAAACACGCCAGGACTTCTATGCATTTGAGAAACAATAACTCGCTCAATACCATTAACAATGAAAGTTCCACGGTCTGTCATCAAAGGTGTGTCGCTAATGTAAACATCTTGTTCTTTAATATCGCGTATGGAACGTGACCCAGAATCACTATCGACATCCCAAACAACTAGACGGAATGTGACCTTAAGAGGAGCAGCGTAAGTCAGGCCACGCGTGCGACACTCTTCTTCATCAAATTTTGGCTTCTCAAAATCATAATGAAAAAACTCTAAGTGCGCCTTTCCTGAATAATCTTTAATAGGAAAAATGGAACTAAAAACTTCCAAAAGACCAGTATTAAAGCGCTTTTCGTGCTTCACATTAAGCTGCAAAAATGCTTCATAAGAATTTTTTTGCAAAGCGATTAAATTTGGTAGTGGCGCAACCTCTTGGATGCGACCAAAATTTTTACGAAATCGCTTACGACCTGTAAATGAGCGAACCATGCACGAAACTCCTACACGATGAAAAAGGTGCTAAAAAAAGGACACGTAAATATTTTTTGTATAAACTTATAAAAAACAATATTGAGCGCATACCTAACAAAAATAAAATTTTTAATAAAATTAATCTGAACGTTAGTTTGTTACACTAGCGTAAAAAAATACGCTCAGCAAGCTCCTTATCAGAACCTGCCAAGCGCTTATATTATTTTACAGAAACTTTAGCGCCAGCTTCTTCTAGCTGTTTCTTAAGTTTGTCTGCTTCGTCTTTAGATACGCCTTGCTTAACTGCTTTTGGAGCACCTTCAACAAGATCTTTAGCTTCTTTTAGGCCAAGACCAGTGATTGCACGAACTTCTTTAATTGCATTAATTTTGTTCGCACCACCATCTTCAAGGATGACATCAAATTCAGTCTGTGCTTCTGAAGCTTCTGCATTCGCAGCAGATGGAGCAGCAACAGCAACAGCAGCTGCAGCACTTACTCCCCAGGTTTCTTCTAACAATTTTGAAAGCTCTGCAGCTTCTAATACTGTTAATGTTGATAGTTCATCAACGATTTTCTTTAATTTAGACATAATTATTCTCCTCAGTTGTCTCGCTATTGATTAACCATTTTTTGCTGAAATCACTCTTGCTACACGAGCCGCAGGCTCTTTAAGCAAGATAGCCAACTTAGTAGCTGGCGCGTTAATAACCGCAACAAGCTTACTGCGCAACACATCTAGTGATGGCAATGTAGCCAATGCTTTTACTTCAGCTAATTTCAGAACTTTTCCATCCAGGCACGCTCCTACAACTTGGATCTTGTCATTTTTGTTAGCAAACTCGACAAGAGCTTTAGCTGCAGCAACAGAATCTACTGAATAAGCCAACGTAGTTGGACCAACCAGCATTTCAGTTAAGCCTTCTAGCTTAGTTCCTTTAACGGCAATCTGAGCGAGGGTATTTTTTAAAACCTTAAATTCTGCATTTGCAGCACGCATATCACGACGCAGACCTGTTACTTCATCAACCGTTAAACCTGATTGACGAGCAACAACAACTAGAGTTGATGCCTCTAGCCTCTGGCGCATATCTGCAACCAATGCTTCCTTTTGCATACGGTCCATTGTTATACTCCTTCACTCGTTACTTTTTGAAACAGAAAGGGAAGAGCAAATGCACAACCCATTCTGTCTATGTAGGCAGCTTACACTATTAAACGGTTTCCCGAACCCACAGTCTTGGACAGGATAGGCTCCTGTTCCTATCTCATAGGTTTCCCTATGAGAATGCCATTATTCAACCAAAAATTGCAGGCCCGGGCCCATAGTTGAACTTAAACTCAATTTTTTAATATATGTGCCTTTTACACCAGCAGGACGCGCTTTTGAAACCACATCAAGCAATGCCTTAATGTTTTCTTGGAGCGCAATTTCAGTGAAGCTAGCCTTACCAACACGTGAATGAACAACTCCCGCCTTCTCAGTGCGGTATTCAATTTGACCGCCCTTGATTGCAGACAAAGCAGCAGCCACATCCATAGTAACTGTTCCCAGCTTTGGATTGGGCATTAACCCACGAGGGCCTAATATTTTTGCAACCTTACCTACCACACCCATCATGTCTGGAGTAGCGATACACTTATCAAAAGGAATATCTCCTTTTAAAATTTGATCCACAATTTCTTCAGCACCAACCAAATCAGCACCAGCTTTTTTAGCTTCTTCAGCCTTTGGGCCTCGAGCAAAAACAGCAACTTTGTAAACCTTACCAGTGCCATGAGGCAAACTTAAAACACCGCGAATATTTTGCTCAGCTTTTTTTGCATCTACGTTTAGGTTTATAGAAATTTCAACTGTTTCATCAAACTTTGCTGTTGCATTAGTCTTAACCAATCTAACTGCTTCGCTTAATGAATATACTTTTTTGTCATCGATGCTTTTGAGTGCATTTTTAATACGCTTACCCGCCATAACTATGCCCCCACGACTTCTAAGCCCATTGAACGAGCAGAACCGATAAGCATTTGGCATGCCGCATCCAAGTCATGAGCGTTAAGGTCTTTCATTTTTATTTCTGCAATTTCACGAATTTGAGCCATTGTTACTTTTCCAACAATTTCACGCCCCGGAGTTTTCGTACCTTTTTGAATACTCGCAGCTTTCTTCAAGAAGAAAGTATTGGGAGGTGTCTTTGTAACAAACGAAAAAGTACGATCCGCGTACACAGTGATCACAACCGGTAAGGGCGTCCCTGGCTCAACCCCTTGGGTTTGCGCATTGAAAGCCTTACAAAATTCCATGATATTCAAACCGCGCTGACCCAAGGCTGGACCAATTGGCGGAGATGGGTTAGCTTTTCCAGCGGGCACCTGGAGCTTAATATAGCCCGTAATTTTTTTTGCCATAATTCCTCACTATAAAATTGAGCTGTGGTGCGGCTTGGCAGCCTTCCACAGATTTACTTACTGTTTTTCAACTTGACCAAATTCAAGTTCTACAGGAGTTGGCCGACCAAAGATCATAACAGAAACCTTTAGACGCCCCTTATCTTCATCAACCTCTTCAACGAAACCGCTAAATGATGTGAAGGGTCCGTCACAAACACGAACCTGCTCTCCTATTTCGTATACCACATTATGCTTTGGCTTTTCAATAGAATCTTGAACCTGTTGCATAATTCGCTTTACTTCTGATTCACCGATAGGACTTGGCTTACCCTTAGCCCCAAGAAAACCTGAAACTCTAGGGATATCTCTCACCATATGCCAGGTAATATCATTGAGAATCATTTTAACAAGAACGTAACCAGGGAAAAAATTTTTCTCTGCGTTTACTTTTTTGTTGCCCTTGCGAATCTCGACAACTTCTTCTGAAGGCACCAAGACTTGATCAAACATTTCACTTAGCGAATGTTTATCGGCTTGTTCTGTAATAAGCTGGGCCACTTTTTTTTCAAACCCAGAGTACACGTTTACCACATACCACTTAGCAGCTGACATAACGTTTTATCCAATAATTAAATGTAATAGACGATAAATAACTTGATCCACAACCATGAAATAGGCTGCCGCAATAATTGCGAATATAAACACAACCACCGTTGTAACGCGTGTTTCCTTGCCGCTTGGCCAAGTAACTTTACGCATTTCTTGACGAACCTGAGCAAAAAACTCGGGGATCTTTTTTGTAAGAGGTGTCTTTGTATGATCGGCCATAAAGTATTTCCTTAGAAAAGAACAACAAAAAGCATTATGTCTGTCTAACACAGACTCATCAGCAATTTGTATAAGATTGCAATGAAAATGTCTATAGAAAACTAACATGGCAGGAGTGGAGGGGCTCGAACCCACAACCTTCGGTTTTGGAGACCGACACTCTAGCCAATTGAGCTACACTCCTAAATCACCTTTCGGCAACCATTCTTGTTTTAGATTATGCAAAGAAAATTGTCCAGGAAAATATCTTGCTTTTTTTTACAGGCACAGCTATACATTATTTACATTGTCGCGGGGTAGAGCAGCCCGGTAGCTCGTCAGGCTCATAACCTGAAGGTCGTTGGTTCAAATCCAGCCCCCGCAACCAATTCATACAAGGCTTTCTGCCGGTTCACTCTTTTGTCTAAATCTTGTCGGGTATACCCTGGGTATACTTTTGGAAAAAAATACAAATAATTTACGGGGGGCTGATTTTAGCAAAAATGCCCAATTTCAAAGCTTATCAGATCGAAGACATTTAAAATTTTTGATTTACGTATGTCGACACACTTGGATAATGAATAGACATTGTATCAACTAAACACAGACATGAAATGCTTCTTACTTTCCCTCATCCTTACCATTGCTAATGATGGAGAAAATACAAAAATAATTTTTTTCAAACGGATAACCTAAAATGATCAAGAGGGCTTAATTAAATTTTTTAATAGTTGCATTTTTCTAATTTAACGTCATATAATTATAATTATGTTTGTTTATTTGCTTTTTATGTTGCTTTGGTTGAAAAACAGCGACAAAATTGTAGATCCTAGAAAATATAAGGAAAATTTTGATGACAAGTTTCAAATCCGCGCCTGGTTACATGAACATATATGAGCTTATTTACCTAGTAGGAAAAGGATTATCTAAGCCAGTCATATCAGAAATTACTCCAGCAGAATTTGGAAAAGAAGCCACCGATGATTACCTGGCATACTCAATGTTTGATTTTGCCCACCCAAATATCATGGACTATCTAGTTGAAAAGCAAAAATATCCACTACATTTTAAGTTGTTAAATTTAAAGATCGCAATCAGTAATGATCAAAGATATCAATTGTTAAAAATAGACACTGTACAAAAAGTTTATCCTGACCAACTTTCTTTTATGAAAGATACTGTTGATTTCATGGTTTTGCATCAATGTCGAAGTATGCTATCTGGAAATCAGTTCAAATCATATGTGCTATCAGATTATGCTTATCATGAATTGCCTCCAGAATTTTGGTCTTATGATAGACATTGGTACCGCTTGTTAATAGATGGTGCAGCTTGCGCAGACATACATCCTATAGGTAAATTTTATGGAAGTGTTTATTTTAAAGAAGAAGAAATAAGACGTAGTATAAACGCTGACCTTTCTACGCAATCATCCTCCTCATCTTGCAACTTATCATCTTTAATCAACCTCGATACCTATTCCACTCCTTGGCTACAAGTATTAAATGCTGTTTATGAAGAACATGGGAAAGACAAATTAGCTAAAGTTGCAAAAAGCAGCGTTGAGTCTTTCATTAGCGAGTACGTTAAAAAGCATGATCTTGATATTTCACAATCTGATGTTCCTTTCTTGGCAAAATTTATTCGTCTTGCTGAACAAAAAGATGGCAAAAAATATCACGCTGAGCAGAAACTCAAAAAAATTAAACAAACAGTAGGCGAACAATAGAACCTTTTTACTTATAAAAATGGGTATCCCCCATAGCCATTTAAAAATTAATTTTTGCTAGTAGGTATTACTCATTTTAAGCTAACAAAACTGTGGCTTTCAACGATGGGTATTACCCATTAAATTGCTAATGGGTATAACCATTATCGGTATGTTTGATATCTAAAAAACCATAGATAGTAACGACATGTTTAACAAAACCATGAAAGGGTTTACAACATGTCTGCAAACACAATCAATTTTACCTCAGCTAAAAACGCTGAATTACTAAACAATCCTCAAGCAGCAGCATACATAGGTGTTTCTCCAGGCACTCTTGAAGTGTGGCGATGCACTAAACGCTATCACATTCCCTTCATTAAAGTTGGAAGATTGGTAAGGTACCGCAAATCTGAGCTAGATGGCTTTTTACAGCATCGCACCATTGAGTGATTGAAGATAAATACTGCTGAAACAAGAATAGCCCTCCTGAACGAGGGCTATTCTCTAAAGAAACATCTATTTCAATTGGAACAATACAATGACCTCACCATGCAATCAACTAAAAGATGCAAAACAAGAAAAACATGAACAAATTGATTTCAACCTGCTTAACCGTCAACTAACTCCTTCTATTTTGCCATTATTAAATTTGTTATTGCCAGATGGAAGCTTGGCAAACCTAGAGTATGTTGCGCTTAATCCCACTAGGTGCGATCACCATCTTGGTTCTTTTCGGATTAATACACTTACGGGAAAATGGGCAGATTTTGCTACCGGAGATAAGGGTGGCGATATTGTTTCGCTTTGGGCTTATGTAGAAGGAATCAGCCAAACAGATGCTGCGCGTGTGCTGCAAGACATCGTTAGAGGTGCGCAATGAGCAACCTCGGCATTGTATCAGCTAACCAAAGTAATAAGTCACAAGGCATCCCGGTATTTCCTGTACCAGAAAATGCTCCAAAATTAAGCCAGTCAGGTATTTATAAATATTTTGTTGGCTTGTTTAAGGGTGATGCGGATGATCATTATCCGTACTTAGATGCACAAGGAGAAATCCTTGGGTACATCCTAAGATGGAATGCTGTTGAGCAGAAAAATGGCCATGGAAGTGGCAAGGACAACGACAAAGTTAACAATGGCAACTTTAAAAAAGAAATCAGACCCTTTATTTATGGTGAATTTCCTGATGGTAAAAAAAAGTGGTGTTCTCAGGGGTTCCCTGCCCCACGTCCTCTTTTCAATCTTGATAAGATAACAGAAGGTCACGAGAATACTGTTTTAATCTGCGAAGGAGAAAAAACCGCACAAGCGGCTGAATTGCTTTTTCCAACATTTGTGGCAACGACCACCATGCAAGGAGCGCTATCAGCGAAGAAAACTGAATATTCTCCATTGAAAGGTCGTCATGTGATTATTGCCACGGATCATGATGAGGCTGGACTAAAGTACGGTAATGATGTTTATGAGCAATGTCAGATAGTAGGAACGGGGTCTGTTCGATTTTTAAACAACAACGTTTTTTCTCATTATGTCATTCAGGATTCCATCAAGGCTCAAGCTGGAACTGTAATTAAACGAGAGCAGCCCATTGTTTTGAAGAAAGGCTATGATTTAGCAGATGCCTTAATGGAAGGATGGACATCAATCCTGCTATTGGAATTTGAAGATAACACAGAGATGCCCTTGTTTATTGATTATACGCATGTACTTTCTAAAGCCATTCATCGTGATGGTGAAGGTGGTTGTGATACTGAGGAGACTGTGGCTGGTAAAGACACAGATACTAACGTTGCTGTTTGTATAGAAGCTGACGATGATGCTGATACCGCGAGCTTTAAACACTTAGCCACTCTTTCTGCTATTCAATATGACAGAATTAGAAAAGTTGAAGCAAAACGATTGAGTATCAGTTTGCTGACTTTAGACAAAGAGGTGAACAAATACCGACCTCAATATGCTGATACAACAAACGAAGAACCATCTGATACGGATATTTTCCCGATCATCGAACCATGGACTCATCCAGTTGCCGCAGAAGCACTTTTACAAGAGCTATCGTCTACCTTTAAACGGTTTGCAATTCTGCCAGAACATGCAGATACAGTATTAGCCTTATGGGTTATCTTTACTTGGGCAATTGATTCTGTTGGCGTATCGCCCATTCTAGCGATTTCTTCGCCAGAGAAACGCTGCGGTAAAACCACTGTTATTTCCATACTAGGGAATCTTGTGTGCAAACCGCTGTTAGCCTCTAACATCTCAGCTGCAGCACTATTTAGAACGATCGAATTGTGGAAACCAACGATTATCATTGATGAAGCAGATACGTTCATTAGAGATTCTGATGAATTACGGGGCATCATTAATTCAGGGCATACTCGCCCCACAGCTTATGTGATTAGAACCACTGGAGAAGATCACACACCCAAGCGCTTTAGCACCTGGGGTGCAAAAGCTATTGCTATTATAGGTAGCCTTCCTGATACCCTGCATGATCGTTCTATTGTCATCCAACTGCGAAGAAAACTCATTCATGAAAAAACAGAAAAGTTAAGACACGCAGACCATAGTATTTTTGAGGACTTACAACGCAAGCTATTAAGATTTTCTAATGATCAGGCAGAAATTATTACAAATTCACGTACCAGTTTTCCTGAAAACATCCGCATTTCTGATAGGGCTTTAGATAACTGGGAACCCTTATTGGCTATTGCCAAACTTGCAGGCCCTACCTGGATGGAAAAAGTTTACCAAGCGGCAAGCAATCTCACAGAAGATGACAAAGAAACCTTACCGATAGGTGCTGAATTGCTTAAAGATATGGAAATCCTCTTTGAATACAAGTCACTTATCAAAATTCATACCACTGATCTGATTAACGCTCTATGTGAGGACGAAGAAAGCCCCTGGTCTGCGTATAATTTTAGAGGTCAGGACAAAAGAATTACACCACGTCAGCTGAGTAGACTTCTCACCCCTTACCAAATTCATACTAAAAACATTGAAATCGGTGGTATCCAACGAAAAGGATTTGAAAAACAGCAACTTGAAGAAATATGGAAAAGGTACAATACAAGTATTTTTTCTGAGGCCCCTTAAAAAGGTCATTTTTGCCGTCCAGCCGTCCACCCTATAGGAAAACTGGGGGTTTCAGCCTTTTTTATCCGTCCACCTATCCGTCCACTTGGACACTTATCCGTCCAGCCGTCCAGTAAATATCAAAAAATTGCGAAAGTGGACGGCAAATATCGAGGGATTAAAATATATTGAGAAAGAAATTCAGTTTGAGCATGTAAAAATTTAAAGACCGTTAAATGCTCTGCCACCATTAGCCCACATCCAAGCTGATAGACTAATGTGGTAATCATAAAGATGTTCTGGTGGCTCTTTGCCATTACTGGCTGCTAGAGATTTTGCAATACGAATTTGTGATGGCTTGGCTGGTCTGCCATAACGCTCGGGGATTTTAATTGGTTTGCTTGGCCTACACTCTTTAGCAATGTTTTTGATGAAATATTCGTGTTCTTGGGATACCCAAACTCTTACTTGCACGAATCCTTCTTCGCGTTTTTTCATCCGATAATTTTGCATTCTTGCTGTCATAAATGAACGCCGTAGGCAATATGGTGATGTAAAAAGTGTAGCGCACTTTGTCACGACGCGTAAGTGCGCATTTAGCAATATATTCTTAATGACACTTGATAAACCCTAATAGTGAGTATTAATTTTAATTTAGCAAACACATGTTAATGAGGTAGAGAAGTTTTTATCTATTAATAAGCTAAAAATAACTATTTAGGTAATTGAAATTCGGAATGATGTCAAAAGCAATTATGAGTATTCTTAAAATCTTTTGCGTAAACTGTAATACTACTTTTTCTGAGGCTCCGTAAAAATGTCATTTTGCTGTCCTGTCACCCAGTAAATATCACAAAGTGCGATGTCTTTTCATTCTTGCTGTCATGAATGAACGACGTAGGCGATGTAGGTGGTGTAAAAAGTGCAGCGCACTTTGTCACACCGCATAAGTGCGCATTTAGCAAAATATGCAAAATGACTCTTGAGATGTTTGTTGAATTTTGCAGGGCGTGCTGCTTCCTGTGCATCTAAAGCTTCCGCAGTCAGTCCATAATATTCTCGGCATGCCTCATCCAACAATGTCGGCATCATATTATAGTCAAGCGCTATGGCTGCAGCGTTTGCTGCAACTGAGAAATCTCCCCCAGCAAGGGTGCCAGCGAATCCACCAATCACCTGAGAGAAGAACCGTTTTGCGATTAGACGTTCTTGTAGAATCTGCTTCAGCTCTTCTTTTGGCAGGTTAGGATTTTCTTGTTTCACTAGCGCAGCTTCGGCTTTAGCATCAGCCGCCTCCATACTCACTTCCGCAAAGGCAGCACCAAACGCACCCCCTAACGGATCATCCGCCGTAATCGCTCCGCCCACAGCGCCTGAGGCAAAGTGCCCCATCTTGTGCATGAAATAATTAATCTTATCGGGTCCGCTGTACCATTGCCCCATTTGGTGAGCCAGGCTGGCCCCTATGGCATGACCAACACCGTGGCGAAGGGATGATGTGATGGCATCCCCAAACTTTTCTTGGCCAATCGCCATGCTAATGGCTGCATGTATGGGTGCGGTTTGCACGGCATGTACCGTTTGTTGGCCTAGCATATCGGTGAAAGATGTCTCAGCTGCTGCTAGAGGAGCAGAGACATGGGCCATAATTCCCCCAGTAAGAACAGCAATGCCCAAACCCCGAGGGGCGATGTTGACGTTACCCGTGGCCACACCTTGGAATAAGCTTGAGCCTACATACATAGTTCCTGCTTTGGCCATGTGACAGGATTCAGATTTTGTGGATGATGTTAATTGGGATTCAGGTTTAATTACTTGGTCTGGATAAAGGAATGGGTAGCTTAAAAGCCACCCGATAGTGAGGAATAGTTTAGTCAATAATCAATTCTCGAATTAGTTTTTTGTGGTTAAGTGATGAATATTTAATCTCACTACTCTTTGCTTGCATTGGTAATGAAGTCTTCAAGAGTCAACGAAGTGCTATTAAATCCTTCTGAATCTTCATACCAAATTTTACCATCTTTCTTGGACATCATTGCACACGTTAGTCCTTCTAACTCAGCAAATACTACAAAATCTTCTAGTAATTTTTTATCAACTCCAAACTTCGTTGTTGCTATATCATTGGCTCTTTCAAGGCTATCCCAAGTAAACTTAGGGTCATTTTTGTCAAATAACGGTAGGATTTTAAATCGTTCATGACTCATACCATTTGTTTCCACAAGAAACCTTTTTAATTCCTCAGAAAAATTAAGTTTTTTTTGTGAGTTCTCTATTGCATCAATAGTTTGAGGGTTAAATACTTTACCATCTAATGATTTAATAAGATCTATATAATTTTTCATTTTTCTCACCTATTATTGTGGTAATGCGTCAGGCTTTGGCAACGTTAATTTATTTGGTCCATGAGCATGAGGCGGCTTGAGTATTATAGTGCCATCCTTAAATTCACGCAAAAATCTATGTTGAATTCCTCGGTGATCCGCAACTGTCTTTGGTAAAGCTTTGCTATAATCATACCCTTGAGCACTTGCTTTTCCAGGCTTGTGTGCAAGTTCTAATCCATAAATACGCGCTACTCCTTTGCCATTAGATTTCTTAATGTGATTAACAACTTCTTTTGGTAATCTAGAATTCGGTGCTGTTGCTAACTCCTGCCATCTTTTTTCCCTCGTTACTTTAATGCCAACAGCATCCTCCATCTCAGCAGCCTTGATTTTCATAGCTGGCTTTGCACTCTTTAATCCCTTAGCCACTAGCTTACCCACAGGTTTACTTACTGCCGATACAGCTAGAGGCCCGCCAACTCTTCCAACAACGAAAGAAAATCCTTGTGCAACCAAAAAATCATTTCGAACACCTTGCTCATAAGATGATAACTCTTCACCTTTGAAGACTTTCCAAGAGGCATTTAATGCAATATCTTGTTCCGCCATTTCATAAGCAGTTTGAGCTACTTGCTCTCGTGTTAATCCTTCTCTTTCTTGTTCTCTGACATATTCTCTGCCATGAGCTGACTCTTTAAGAGCATCGTATCGTTCCAATGCGTCTAAGGCAGCCAATGTTCTTGGTGTTGCAGGGCGTGCTGCTTCCTGTGCATCCAAAGCCGCTTCAGTTAATCCATAATATTCCCGGCATGCTTCGTCCAACAATGTCGGCATCATATTATAATCAAGTGCTATGGCTGCAGCATTTGCTGCCACGGAGAAGTCTCCCCCAGCAAGGGTGCCAGCGAATCCACCAATCACCTGAGAGAAGAACCGCTTCGCGATTAAGCGTTCTTGTAGAATCTGCTTCAGTTCTTCTTTTGGCAGGTTAGGATTTTCTTGTTTCACTAACGTAGCCTCAGCTTTAGCATCAGCCATGGCCTCCATACTAACTTCCGCAAAGGCCGCCCCAAACGCACCCCCTAACGGATCATCCGCCGTAATCGCTCCACCCACAGCACCTGAGGCAAAGTGCCCCATCTTATGCATGAAATAATTAATCTTATCGGGTCCGCTGTACCATTGCCCCATTTGGTGAG
>CAYUNR010000016.1:0-28571 GCA_964446295.1 uncultured Candidatus Finniella sp.
GTAGAAGAGGCTGAAATCGATCTTGATTTAGGGGATGAAGAAGCTTTGGGTAGAATGTGCACCACGGTTGGCTATGGTAATACTGGGCATTATAACGGACTTTATTCTATTACTGATAATAGAAGAAGAGCATCTCATTCATTTTCAGGTAAGTTACCACGCGATTGTTACGTGCAACAAATAACAGATTTGCATATCGCTACAGAGAAATTAACAGGCGAGGATGCTGAAGTTTATTTGCATGGAAATCTTAGTTTGAGCACAGATAATACAAGCGATTCAGTCCCACTGCCACATGGCATTACAGGAAGTGGTGACAGTGGAGGGCCTATTTTTAGTGATGGAAAAATAATAGCTATAGTGAACAAAAGCTGTACTTCTTTTAAGAAAATACCTTTAATCACTCTCTCTGCACTAAAGGAATTTGATGGGAAATATAAAGCCGCATATACAGAAAGTTTTTCAAAAGAACATCTTCGGTTACAAGCAAGAATTCCCTATTTGGAAGAGTGTGTCACGCTCCCTTTAAGAGAGGATGAAGTAGATACGCATTCAGTACCAATCACTGTAACTCAAGCACGCAAAATGAAAGTTGGCTATAATAAAGATTATGATTCTTTATCGGATGATGAAATTACTAGGCGATTAACATCTCACGAACAAGAGAATGTTCTTCTATCTATTCACAAAAAATGGATTTTAGGTGTATTAGCAGAATTTGCTGAGCATGACAGCCGTCATGACAAAAAATAAGAAGTTATTACCAATGTAAAGCTAATGCGTGGATGCCCTGCGGTGCATGATAAGGCCACTAATCAAAATACCAATACTTACAATTCCTACTATAATTGTAGCTAGGGCATTGAGTTCTGGAGTAACACCTGTCCGCACACTTGAAAATACTAAAATTGGTAATGTCGTGGCGCCAGGTCCTGCTAAAAAGCTAGCAATGACCACATCGTCTAAAGATAATGCAAATGCTAATAACCACCCTGCCAGCAATGATGGAAAAATTAGGGGGAGCGTTATTTTAAAAAATACAACTGATGGTTTTGCCCCGAGCACCATTGCGGCTTCTTCCAATGATTTATCAAAATCAATTAAACGTGCCTGAATGACCAGGTAAACATATGACATAGTAAGCGTGATATGCGCGATGATAATAGTTAGCATGCCGCGTTCAGATGGCCACCCAATTGCACGTTCCAGGGTTACAAACATTAACAAAAGTGCAAGGCCAGTAATCACTTCTGGCATAACCAAAGGTGCTGAAATTAAACCGCTGAATAAAGTTTTTCCGCGGAAGCGTTTAAAGCGCACCATGACAATGGCAGCCATTGTACCAAAAGCAACAGCTAAGGTTGCGACAATCGCGGCGATTTCAAAGCTGTTTAGCACGGCACGAATAAGGGCATCGTCTTCAAATAATTTTGTATACCAGCGTGTGGAAAATCCTGCCCATACACCAATGATTCTAGAATCATTAAACGAATATACTATTAGATACAGAATGGGGACGTATAGAAATCCGTACCCAAAAATAAGTGCACCAAGGTTAAATTTGGAAAAGCGAATCATGTTTGTGCGGCCTTTTCTGTTGCGTCAAGCTGACGATTTCTTAAAATCATAATTGGCACAACGAATAGAAGCACCATAAGAACAGCCACAGCACTTGCTAAAGGCCAGTTTCTATTGTTGAAAAACTCCCACCAAAGCACACGTCCGATAGTGACTGTTTCTGGTCCACCAAGAATTTCTGGAATAACAAATTCTCCAATTGAAGGAAGGAACACTAAAATGATTCCCGCAATAATTCCCTGCTTAGAAAGCGGCACAGTAATGCTCCAAAAAGCACGCCAGGGGGGACATCCCAAGTCGTGAGCAGCTTCAATGAAGTCATCATTAATTTTTATGAGCGATGCATAAATGGGGAAAACCATGAACGGTAGATAGCAATATATAATGCCCAAACAAACGGCTGTGTCATTATCAAGAAGCTGTAGCGGGCTGCTGATTATATGAAGCTTCAAAAGAATGCTATTCACCAAACCTTTGCTACTTAACATTGCCATCCATGCATACACTCGGATAAGAAAAGATGTCCAAAAAGGTAGCGCAATCATAAGCAATAACGGCATACGCCACGATGTTTTTATCCTTGAAATGCTGTAGGCAATCATATACCCAATGATTAAGCAGCCCACGGTAGAGAACAGAGCGATTTTTAAAGAGCTAAATACTGCATGAATATAAAAATTATCGGTAAAAACAGTCCAATAGCTTTCGAAATGCAAGCGAATTTTGAGCAGTAAGTCTGGTGTCCATTCAACAATGTTTTTAAAAGGCGGAATACCCACCTGAAGTTCTGAAAAACTAATTTTAAAAATAATGAAAAAGGGAAAAAGGAAAAACAAAGCAAGCCATAAGTAAGGAATAGAAATTACTAACCACTTATCGCGCAAGTTTCTCCCTATGTAGCAGAGCTCTCCCCAAAAAAATTCAAAAAATTGTTCCAGTATTTGTAGAATCATACGCTTAAGACGACTCCGTTTTCTGGTCTCCAGAACAGATAAACTTCGTCATCCCACTTTACATCACGTTCAGATAAACGTAACAAGTTTGGCAATGACGCCTGTACAATTTTCCCTGATTCAAGCTGAACGTGGTAAATGCTAATGTCACCCAAGTAGGCTATTTCCCGCACAATTCCTTTTGTGCAATTACGACCCAAATTGGGATTCGGGTTTGTAGATATCATTACTTTTTCAGGACGCATCGCAACTGTTACGTTTGAACCTACTGGCATAGATGCTGCGTGGGTAACGTACAGTTCGCACCCTGATTCAGATGATTCAATGACCACATGATCGGGTTCGTCTTCAACAACAACCCCTTCAAACATGTTCATAGATCCTATGAATTCGGCAACAAAACGAGAGTGTGGAAATTCATAAATTTCATGTGGTTTGCCAATTTGCCTAATTTGTCCTTCATCCATAATGCCAATGCGGCTAGACATAGTCATGGCTTCTTCTTGATCATGAGTAACAACAACGAAAGTAATACCCACACGTTCTTGAATGTTGACCAATTCAAACTGGGTTTTTTCACGAAGCTTTTTATCTAAAGCACCTAGTGGTTCATCAAGTAATAATAATTTTGGACGTTTAGCAAGACTGCGTGCCAGCGCAACACGCTGTTGTTGTCCACCTGAAAGTTGCCCAGGCTTGCGGTCACGGTATTTACGTAACTGTACTAAATCAAGAACTTCATCTACACGTTCTGTAATTTGATTTTTAGAAAGGTGTTCCTGCTTCAAACCAAAGTTAATGTTGTCTTCAACCGTCATGTGCGGAAACAACGCATAAGATTGAAACATCATACTCACTGGGCGCTTGTATGGAGGCAAATCAGTAATATCCACATCATCAATAACAATTCGTCCACTAGAAGGTTTTTCAAGCCCAGCAAGAATACGAAGCAATGTTGATTTTCCGCAGCCTGATGCACCAAGCAGAGCAAAAAGTTCACCGCGATATATAGAAATGGAAAGATTTTTAACAGCAACTGTTGTGCCGAAATTCTTATTAATATTTTCAATTAAAACGTATGGTTTAACACTTGGATCTTGCCAAGGTTCCAAGTTTCTTAATTGATCTCTATTTCCAATAATCGACATAATTTTTCCTAATATTCATTAAGGCGTATTTTTGCCCACACCCGAGTACGTTCACGTTCAAATTGTAACTCCTTCTGAGTCTTAGGTGGAGCATTTAAAAAAAGATTTTTTAATATATTTTTGCCTGGATAAATGCCTTCATTATTTAAAATATCATCTGACATATATTTTTTAGCACGGCTTATTGCAACGCCATGTGCTGTATTTTGACAAATACGCGCTGCAATATGCGGCTTCAGCAAAAAATTAATAAATGCATGAGCATTTTTAGGATGCGGTGCTCCTTGCGGAATAGCCATAGCATCAATCCACGTGACTCCCCCCTCAGGAGGAATAAAATATTCGATATTTTTACCTTGTTCCTTAGCTTCTGTAATTGCTTGTTGAGCTTCTCCAGACCAAACAAGTGCTATTGCTGTGTCGCCTAAAACAATATCGTTCACTACTCTTGAAGAAGTAAACCTCCTTATATACGGACGCATTTTCATAAGATGTTTTGCAGCTAGATCAAGATCTTCTGGCAATGTTGAATTGGGATTTTTGTTTATATACATTAGTGAAAATGGAATAACATCAACGCTTTCTTCAAGTAGTGACGCACCATATTTGGATAGCTTTTTAAGATTATTAGGATTAAATAATAAATCTAGATTTTGCTCAAATCCTTTTGGGAAAACTTTCTCCAAAACATCTCTATTGTAAACAATCCCAACTGTTCCCCAAAAATATGGAAGAGAATACGTAAGATTTTTGTCTACGTTACGCATCCAATGCACTACTACTGGGTCAAGCTCTACAATGTTAGGCAATAGATTTTTATCAAGTTTTTGGTAAACACCCGCTTGAATTTGCCAAGCTATGTAGGGTGTTGCTGAAGGGAAAACAACATCAAAACCACTATTACTTGCAAGAAGTTTTGCTTCTAACACTTCGTTATTATCGTATGCATCTAAACGAACGGTTATACCTGTTTCATTTTCAAATTCTTTAATGGTTTCTTGATCAAGCAATCCATACCAGCAATAAACATTTACGTATTTATCTTCAGCTTGTGCTGGAGATGGTTGAAAAAAATACCAAACTCCAATGCTAACAATAGAGACCATAAGTAACAGACGAAATAAAAAACGAGAAAACATCTAGCTACGCCACGCTATACGATTAAGCACATATTGCACTGATCCAGCAAAGACAGTAACAAGCACAAGAGTAATGATAGTGTATTCCATTGGAGAGTCATGAGCATATTGCGCTATGGGAAGCATCCAGCTTTGGTCTGGCATTGCCTGAATTTTTTTCAAAACTTTTGGAAATTTATTAAAGAAGTTTTGCCCTTTAGACATTGTTTGCCAATTCACAAGCTTTAATTCCAAATACATTTTTGTAGCAAGCGCCATTAGCACAACTGAACCAATCATTTTTAAAGCTTTAGAGCTAAATTTATAGGCCAATCTGGCCCCAATAATTGAACCAACCACACTACTAATAGAAAGAATAGGAAGAAGAACAAAATCAACAGGAGCTTTTCCAACGCTTGATATAAAAGTAACAACGATATTAATACCAAATCCTGCAAGTAATGAAGTTCCTGAAACCACAGGCGAACTGCGTCCCAGCAAGTACATTAAAATTGGCGCAATAAGAAGGCTGTTACCGCCACCCAAACTGGTAGTCACAGTACCTGTGAAAAACCCAACGCCTAAGGGCACAAGAATACTCATTTCCACACGAGAGCGAAGAAAGATTTTATGCCAAGGAAAATAAATCATCCAACGGCGCATCATGGCGCCCTTTTCAGTTCTTATTTGAGTTGGTCGTTGTGACTGTATCAGCGTTACAATGCTACTGATAACCACAACAAGAAAAACGACAATTTTCAAGACAGCGTAACTACCAGCCTTACTTTCAACTTGGGTAAGGGCAAATTTTTCAATTAATGCACCTGCAAGCCCCCCCATAAATAGATACCATGCCAAGCTAATATCTACATCGCGCTCTTGCTGATACGCTAAAAATCCACTGAAGTTAGTGCCTACGGAATTATTTAATTGCGTTGAAATGGCAACGGCTGATGGAATACCAATGCTCATTAGGCTAGGCGTGATAATAATACCCCCACCAATTCCTAGCATTGACGAAATAATACCCCCACCTAACCCAATTGCTAAAAGCAAAGGTAAGGACAAGTAGATATCAGCCATTGGTAAGTATATAAGTTCCATACTACCATGATAGCTTAATTTTTTGTAATTGTCAGGGCAGTTTTATTTTTAAATCTTACCCAAAAATACCCTTCAAAAGACCTTTCACAACTTTGTCAGCCTTAACGGGGGCATTGTCTTCAGGCGCATTTGAATTGCTAGCTTGTGGAGCAGCATCTCCTTTTGATTTTTTGCCTAATCCTGGAATTAGTTTATCAAGTCCTGGAATTGCTTTTCCAAGTGTTTTTGATACTAAATCACCAGCTCCTTTTTGCAAAAACAATTGCTGAAGCTGTTTTAGATCAAGATTATAATTTGGTTGATCTATTGGACCTTTAATAGTGAACTTTATTGGCGGAACATTTTTTAAGGTTGGCGCTAAAACTTCACCTGTAAAACGCATTTGCCAATTCAAAAGATCTGCCTGACCTTCGGCTTTTAGCTGAGTATCGGTCGCTTCTACAATCAAATTATTTGTAGTAGCCGCTCCATCAACTATAGTAAATTTTCCACCTGCATTGGAAAATGCTGTTTGCCCACTACCACTAAAACAATTCTGAAGATTTTTCAGATCAAGCAAGTTACTGGGTTTTTTCAGCAAATTCGTAATAGCACTTAGGTCGAAGCCTTTAACAATTCCATCTTTAACACTGAAGTTTGCCTGACCTTTAAGCTTGCTTACCCAATCATACTGTGAATTACCACGGGTTTTTAGATCTATTTCACCAGAAGCTTTTCCGCTAGAAAAATGTGCAGCAGCTGCTTGAATTTTTTCTATAGCAATATTATCAAACTTAACTGCTAAACCAATGCTTTGATCACTTGCAGATTCAACTTGCAACGCACCACTTAGTTTTCCTCCATACATATGCGCAGAAAATGGAATGCCTAATTTCCCTGCTTTCAAACTAATGTCCGACTGCAACGCTTCAAAAACAAGCCCACCTAACGTGATTTTAGGTACATTAACATGCAAGCTCATAGTAAATGCGTGCAAAGGTAGTTTTATAGGTGCGGATGACCAACGTGAATTAGCATTTGCTGCAATTTGCAAAAATTGATATCTAATTGTTTCTGGCGTATACAGTGCTCTTCTCAAATAAACAGCATCACCTTGATATGATGTTAATTGGATTGGCTGTGCAGTGATTGACCCAGCGATATGTGGCTTTTCCTTACTCAAATCAATTATGAGCTTTCCACCAGCAAACAAATCAAGTCCTGCTTGATCTTTCAATTCAATTTTTTTCAAGGTTAAGTCAATTTCAGTTTTTTTGACCAAAACTGTACTTTCTAAATTCACTACGTAATCATTCAAATTTATATGCTCTAGGGTTAAGTTTCCTTTTGCAAACAAGTCACCTTGCCCTAGTGAGCCATCAAAAAGCATGTTTCCTTTTCCAAGTGACACTTTTGCTGAAACGTCCATATTTTCTTTGTTCGGCACAAGCTTTAATGCAATTACTGATGGCCCTGAAAAGGGAACAGAATGACCAAGGAGCTGGCCCCATTGTTGAATGCTTTGCAGTTGCACAGTTGCTTTGGCTTGCTTAGTTGTAGTGTTGTACTGAATACTTGCATCAGCATTTGCATCGCCTAGCTGGATAGCTGTTTTTTTAAACACTAGCAAATCATCTTCTGCTTTAAAGGATCCTTTAATATCGATTTTATTTTTTAAGGTTTGGTCTTGGGTAAACCATTTCAATATGTCTTGATAATATTCACTGTAAATATGATATTCAAATTCACTAAAATCTTTTGTTGAGCATTGCAGATTAATAGAATCCACTTCGTGTTTGAACTTAAGGTCCGCATCAAAAAGCTGAGAAGAAATGTTATAGCTCAGCATGCCGGTTAACTGACCAATAGTGTGACTAATACGTAAATTCTTTACGGTAACCTGCTCTGCTGTAGCTTGAATATCACCTTGCATATCAACAGGTTTTCGCAAATCAATTTTTTGATGAGGCAACTCTACAGTCAACGGACAATCCGCAGAAGACGCTTTAAGCTTTCCTAAGAATTGTTCTCTTGAAATGTCTACCGCACCATCTAAGTTGATATGTACCTTTTGAGTTTTGTGACTTACAGATATGTCTGCCTTCAATGCGGTTTTTCCGCTGAGATTTAGAGCCCCTGTGAGCATTGCAATATCAATGTTATTTTCATGTACATCTGCATGAACGTGTATTTTGCATGGCCCCATAAGGGTTTCACTGTCGCATTCAATATTTAGATTTGAGAATGTTTTTGTAGAGCCTTCTTTATGATCAATATAAGTAACAGTCGCATTAGATATATCAATATGGCTGACAACAATTCCTGCAGCTGCTGCATTTGTAGGCTTTACCGTTGCTTTATTTGATTCATGTTCTGATTCTGGTGAAGCTATATTTAATTCCCAGTTTGCTGTGCCATTTTTTGCTTTTTCTAAAGTTATTTCTGGCGTTTTCAGGTCAACGCTTTTAACAACGATTTTGCCTTTTAGTAAATCGAACAGGCTAAGAATAACCTCAACGGTTTTGACTTTCACCATTTCTGGCTTACTTGCGTTTGGTGCATTGCTTAAAATAACGTCATGAACTTTAAGTCGTGGCGTTGGCAGAATTTGCAAACGTATTGACCCTGTACTAATGGTTCTGCCAATTGTTTTTTCAGCGTCTTTAATATACGGACGTGCATAATTTGAAAAATCAATAAAAAGAGGGACAATCCCAACAAGCGCCACTAAAAAAGCTGATATATAGATAAATTTACGAGACATAATTCTGATTAATAAATAATTCCATTATCGCACCATAGGAAATTAACGAATTCTATTCAAGTTTTTTGTTGGCATGCTTCTTGCACTGACACATACAAATCTAATAAAAAAACTATTACAGTATGCATGTACACAAGCCTAGTCACTCAGTACAGAAACCAAATGCGGTTGCTTTGTCTTCTCAAGAAGCTCAATGGGTGCGCTTAGCTACAGCCACAAACAATCTTGCAAATGCAAACACACCTGGTTTTAAAAGCCACCTGGTAAAACTGATTAACACCACACAAAAAGGTAAAGAAGGACGCGTTGTTCATTTTGTAAGCGCCAATAAATCTTTGCGAAATATTTCAGATGGTTCCTACCGACAAACAGGAAATCCATTAGATGTATCCCTTAGTGGAAATGGATATTTCATGGTCCAAACAGCTAAAGGAAACAAGTTAACCAGAAATGGACAATTTGCACTTAATAATAACGGTGAGCTAGTAACAGCAACTGGAGCCTATAAAGTTTTGGATCAAGGGAATTCCCCTATTCTTATTCCAAAAGGGGTTAAGAGTATTGTTATTCACCCTCATGGTGGTGTGTATGCTGACGCTGTGCTCGTTGGAAAAATTGGCGTTTTTTCTGTTCATGATCAGCAAGAACAATTAAGAAGCTTAGGAGACAATTTATTGGACCCTGGAAAACAACAGCTTGCTATCTCAGCCAAGTATTATATAAAACAGTTCGGTTTAGAAGACTCAAACGTTTCATCTGTCAAGGAAAGCATCTTGATGATTGAAATTCTACGTCAATTCGAACATGCGCAAAAAATTATAGATGAACAAGAGCAAAGCAGTAAAAAAATACTGAATGTCTCGTCAAAGAATGTGTGATAGGTAGTTATGGCTTCAATTCAAAATGCTCTCAATATTGCTAGAACTGGATTACAGAGCCAGGAAGCTCTTTTGGCAATCAAAACGCAAAACATTGCTTCTCAGGGCGTTGATGCGTTTAAGCGTCAATATTTAATAATGTATGACTTGCCATACGTTGACTATGGAAGCTTAGGCGTTAACACATCAAAATCTGGCTCTATTGATACAACAGGTATTCAAATTGGTACCGGTGTGCAAGCTGCAGCTGTATATAGGGTTTTTTCACAAGGTGAAGCAATTCAAACTGGTAGAAGCTTAGATGTAATGATTGATGGTGATGGATTTTTCTTAGTGAATTTGCCAGATGGAACCACTGCTTACACAAGAGTTGGCAGCTTCAGCCGTGATCAAAATAACACGTTAGTCATGCCAAAAACTGGTTACACAATACAGCCAGGCATTACGCTTCCTTCAAACACATTAAAGGTCTCAATTAATCAAGCGGGAGAGGTGTACGCTGAAACAAGCCCTGGGCAGGAAACGTTAGTGGGACAACTTCAGCTTGCTACCTTTTTTAACCCTTCTGGTTTAAAGGCAATGGGAGATAGCTTGTTTGTGCAAACAAATGCTTCAGGACAACCAGACACAGGCACACCAGGGACAAGTCAACGTGGATTTCTTAAGCAAGCATACCGAGAAGGATCCAACGTAAATGCAGTAGAAGAAATGACCGATTTAATAAAAATTGAAAAGGTTTACGAAATGCTTACAAAAGCCGTAAAAACCGGTGATGCCATGATGAATGCAGTAAATGGGATGGGCAAATAATGAAAAAAATAACCTTAATCGCGCTTCTTTTTAGCTTTGTTTGCTTAAATGCAGAGGAAGTACCTTCAAGGAAAAGTTTTTCAAAACAAGAATTTGTTCAATTTCTACGACCACTTTTAGGACAAAAAATAAATACAAAAGATTTTGATGTGCTCATTGAAAAAATGCCAACAGAAGATTTTGCTGAAAGCACGAGTTTGGAAAATGCAAATATAGATGAATTAGTTATATCTCCACAGCAACGAAATTTTCAGGTTTCTTTGAAATTAAAATCTGGTGAAAGAATCGCCGTTTCAGGACAAATTGAATGGCTAACCAATATTCCTATACTGCTTCGACCAATAGGAGCAGGCGATATTATTAATTTATCTGATATAGGATATCAGTCTTTTCCCATAGACCAGCTATCAGCAATGGTAGTAATGGACGCAACTGACCTTGTTGGAAAATCATCTGCGCATGCAATTATAAAGCCAGGCATGCCTGTTGAAAGATCTGTACTTAAAAATCCAACAATCATTAAAAGAGGCGACATGGTTGACGTAGTTTATCGCAGCCAATGCCTAGTTGTTAGCGCAAAAGCTCAAGCAACCCAAGATCTTGCTTGCGGCGACACTGGCACGTTTGAAACACAACACGACAGTTCAAAGCAAAATGTTAAAAAAATATCTGCAAAAGTTGTAGGTCCTAGCACAGCGGAAATTATTCATGGCATTATGTAATTTTTATTCTCTTCTTTTGATATTCACCCTGTTACTTCCTGGTTGTAATTTAGCAACGAGCCTTTCAACAATTGGTGAACCTCCACAGATGACGCAAATAAAAGATCCACGTGATGTTCCAGGTTATGAACCAGTACATATGCCAATGCCTGACCCGGTAACAGCTTCTTCAGGCACGAATTCTTTGTGGCAAACAGGGTCTCGTGCATTCTTTAAGGATCAACGAGCTGGCAAGGTAGGAGATGTATTATCTGTTTCTGTAATCATAGATCGCAAACAGTCTATGAAAATGAATCCTAATATTGAACGAAAGAGCTCTCTCAATACAACTGTAACTGAAGTGTTGGGTCACGCATTACCTATACAAAAAAGATTAGCAAAAACTCTCCCTGGGAAAAGAACTAGTGACACTGGACGCCTAACAGACTGGGTAGATATGGAAAGTAATCCATCTCAGAAATCAACCGCAACTTATGATGTGCAAGACCAAATGCAATTTACTATGGCTGCTGTGATTGTTCAAATTCTCCCTAATGGAAATATGGTTATTCAAGGTCGTGAAGAAGTGCGTCTTGTGAATGAATTACGTGAAATAGAAATCAAGGGTATCATCCGCAGGGAGGATATTGGTTCAAACAATACAATTTCCAGTCATAAAATCGCTAATCTTCGTATTAGCTATGGGGGAAGAGGTGATCTTAGTGATGCTCAATCGGCACCATGGGGTCAACAATATCTTAATAAGCTTTTACCATTTTAAAGTTTTGTTCATACTAATAGTAGGAATTTTACTTTTGTGTATTTATGGTCGAAGCTATTAAATCTGGATTACTGTCATCAGTTGGCCCAATACCTTCTCAGAAACTATCAACAGCATCTACAGAAGGAGGCAGCTTTGGAGATTTTTTCAAAGCCGATATGAAAGGGTTTTTGAACAAAGCTCAAGAAGTTGAAACAAAAATGACAAATTATGCAGGTGGCATTGGTGACATTGAACAAATTGCCCCCATGCTTAAAGAGCTAATGTTAGAGTTTGAAGTCAAAACAAAAATTATTTCTTCGTTAGCCAACATTCTAAAGACACTAACGTCAATGAATATATAGTTCTTGATTTACAACATACCATCAAGCTAGCCTGATACATGATCGATAAAAAATTAGCTTCATGTCTCTAAACTCCGCAAAAAAAACGTTATACGTTGGTAATAAGAATTATTCTTATTATGCAATTGATACCATAAATAATACTTGTTCCCTGCCCTTTTCTTTGAAAATTTTACTAGAAAATCTACTAAGACATTTCGATGGAAAAAGAGTAAAACAAGCTGATTTGGATGCTGTTATTAATTCAGTAAACCCCGAGGCAAGTTTATCTGAAATCTCGTTTTTTCCTTCTCGTGTATTGATGCAAGATTTTACCGGCGTTCCCGCTGTTGTTGATCTGGCAGCTATGCGCGATGCCATGGCAAAAAAAGGCGGAGATATTGAAAAAATTAACCCTCTAATTCCTGTAGATTTAGTTATCGATCATTCAATAATGGTTGACCAATTCGGCTCAAAATTGGCTTTGGATGAAAATGTTAAATTAGAATATCAACGCAACATAGAACGATATAGTTTTTTGAGTTGGGGACAAAAAGCATTTAAAAATTTCAGGGTCGTTCCTCCAGGCACAGGGATTTGCCATCAAGTAAATTTAGAATACCTTGCGAAAGTTATTTGGACCTCTGAAGGAAAAGGAGAAATTGTAGCTTACCCTGATACCGTTGTTGGCACTGATAGTCACACAACCATGATTAATGGCTTAGGTGTACTAGGATGGGGGGTTGGAGGCATTGAAGCGGAAGCAGCAATGCTTGGGCAACCACAAACCATGCTTATTCCTGAAGTGGTTGGAATGCGCTTAGATGGTGCTTTAAGTGAGGGAATAACAGCCACAGACTTAGTGTTAACAATAACAAATCTGCTTAGAACAAAAGGCGTCGTTGGAAAATTTGTTGAATTTTATGGCCCCGGATTAAAATGGCTCTCTTTAGCTGACCGCGCAACTATTGCGAATATGGCTCCTGAATATGGTGCAACTTGCGGTTTCTTCCCAATTGATGAGGAAACCACTAAGTATCTGAAGCTTACCAATCGTGATACAGATCAAGTTGCCTTGGTCGAAGCATACGCAAAAGCACAAGGATTATGGAATGATGGAGCAGAGCCTACATTCAAAGACTCAATTGAGCTTGATTTAACAACTATTTTGCCAAGTCTAGCTGGCCCAAAACGCCCGCAAGATAAAATATTATTGAGAGATTTAAAAGCGACAGCTCTAGCTTTGACTAGTACAGTTAGTAGTATGGCCGTTGAGGGTAAAGATTTTAATTTAAGTCATCACGATGTAGTAATTGCGGCGATTACCAGCTGCACTAATACATCAAACCCATCCGTTATGATTGGAGCTGGCTTACTTGCAAGAAAGGCCAGACAATTAGGTCTTAGAGCTAAGCCTTGGGTAAAAACCAGTTTAGCGCCTGGTTCACAAGTGGTAACAGAATATTTAGAACGCAGCGGTTTACTTGAAGATCTTGAAAGTCTTGGATTCCACATTGTTGGTTATGGCTGCACAACGTGTATTGGCAACTCTGGACCGTTAGATACAGCAATTACAAGAGCTATTGATACAAATGATTTGACTGTTTCGGGAGTACTTTCTGGAAATAGAAATTTTGAGGGTCGCATTAACGCTCATGTTAAAGCCAATTATCTAGCTTCTCCGCCATTAGTTGTAGCTTTTGCTTTAGCGGGAACAACCGCTATAAATCTTGCACAAGAACCTATTGGCAAAGGCACCAACGGGCAAGATATTTTCTTAAAAGACATTTGGCCAAGCACTCAAGAAATTAAAGATATTATTGAAAAAGTAATTACCCCGGAAATTTTTGCGGAACGCTATAGCACAGTGTTTGATGGTGATATTTTGTGGAAAGCCGTGGAATCAACGCTATCAAAAACTTACACTTGGAATGATAGCACCTACATAAAGCACCCACCATATTTTGAAATGAAGATTGATGAACCAGCAGATATAGAAAATGCAAAAATCCTTGCATTACTTGGCGATAGTATTACCACAGACCATATTTCACCAGCAGGTAGCATTAAAGAAAATAGCCCTGCAGGCAAATATTTACTGTCAAAATCTGTTCCTGTGGAAGATTTTAATTCATATGGATCCAGACGCGGTAACCATGAAGTCATGATGCGTGGAACATTTTCTAATATACGCATACAAAATGAAATGCTGCCGGGTGTTAGCGGTGGATACACTAAGTTACTTGATGGACAAGATCAGCAAATGAGCATTTATGATGCGTCAATAGCATATATGAAAATGAATGTGCCTTTGGTAATCATTGCCGGTAAAGAATATGGCACAGGCTCATCGCGAGATTGGGCAGCTAAAGGGACACGTTTACTTGGTGTTAAAGCTGTAATCGCTGAAAGTTTCGAACGTATTCATAGATCTAATTTAGTGGGCATGGGAGTATTACCGTTGGAATTTATGCCTGGAACCACTAGAAAAACTCTTAATTTAACTGGCACTGAACAAGTGAGTATTCAAGGGCTTTCGGCTGATATTTACCCAAAAATGGCTTTAAAAATAATTTTCAAGGGTACAACTGAACAAATAGTCCCAGTTTTAGTGAGGATTGATACTGAAGATGAAATACAGTACTTTTTAAGTAGTGGTATTTTACCTTTCGTACTTAACATGTTGGCTAAACAATGACACAAGATCTTATCTCTTTAAGTATTTTTCAAGGAATTGCTGAGTTCTTACCAATAAGCTCAAATGCACATCTTGTCGTATTAGAAAAACTTTTTGGAATCCACACCAACGGACTTGAAACCCATGTTGCACTACATTTTGGGTCATTACTTGCGTTGTTTATTTATTTCTTCAAAGACTTTTGCCTAATGATTTTTGGCATTTGGGTTTACGATATAAAAGGGCTTAAAAAGCACCCAGGTAAACAGTATCGTGACTTAGCGTGGATACTCGTATTATCTTCTATCCCTGCATTAGCTGTGGGGTTTTTTATTAAAAAGTTCTATGGCGGGACTTCTGAGAGTTTTGTAGTTATGGGAATTGCGAGCATAGTATTTGGTATACTCCTCATTATAGCCGACTCTAACCCTGTAAAAGATCGATTTGTGACTTACAAACGAGGAGCAGCAATTGGAATTTCCCAGTGTCTTGCTTTTATTCCAGGAGCAAGTCGTTCAGGTGTATGCTTAACTGTTGCTAGATTTTTAGGACTTAGCAGAATTGAAGCAACTAGATTTTCATTTCTGATGGCTATTCCAACTATTTTAGGTGCTTCTGCTTTGGTAATACTTGATACGCCCAATGCCAGCACACTATTTACAACACAACAACTTATTCTCATAGGAATCACGACCGGCTTAGGTATTTTGACTATTCAGAGTCTTTTGTGGTTTTTAAGCAGACATGGTTTGTGCTTTTTTGGTTTTTATAGAATTATTTTCGGCATACTGCTGTTATTGTTCTTCTGATTTACTTTATCCAAAGAGGCAGCCTGATATTGAGTATCGGTATGCAAAATAGTAATACTTACTCGTCTATTTTCAGGCGCACTTGAGTTAAATTTATTCAGCGGGTCTCTATCAGCTCGCCCATGAACTTCCGCGAATTGCTCGCTTCGCACTCCACTCTCTTCCAGAATTCTACGGATTGAATGAGCTCTATCTGAAGACAGCTCCCAGTTTCCATATCCTTTTCTATAATATGGTTTTGAGTCAGTATGTCCGGTAATATCAATCTTATTAGGTAGTTTTGTAAGAATTCCTCCTAAAGCTCTAATCATTCTTTCAGTAACTTTCATAGGTATAAAACTACCACTTTTAAACATTTCTTGATCATGACTGTCAACAATTTGAATTTTGACCCCTTCGTCTGTTAATTCGATAATAAGATTATGTTTAAATTCACACACTTCTTTCAAAGAATTAAAAGCAACCCTTACTATATTTTCTACTTTCTGAAGCTCTTTTTTTTGTTTTAGTTTTTTTGCCGTAATCTTTTTTACTTCATAATTTTCCGTTGTCACTTCATCAACATTTTTGCTGTCTTTTACTGATGCTTTTTTTTCTGGAAGATGCTGATTATTATCAGTTAAAACTTCTTGATCGCTGTCTCCACTTTGTGTTGCCAAAACTTCTGCTTCAATCGCACGTGTACCAGCACTTGATGAGTCCATACTAATTACACTTGTTGTAAAATATTCTGAAATTCCTCTTTTGGTTTCTTCGGTTGCCACGTTCACTAGCCACATAAGTAAAAATAACGCCATCATCGCGGTAACAAAGTCAGCGTAGGCAATTTTCCATGCTCCGCCATTTGATCGGTGATGAGATTTTTTATATTTTCTAATGATTATTAGCTTATCGTGCATTGCTTAGACTAAATTTTGTGTGGTTTTTTCGAGTTCATCGAATGACGGTCTCAATAAAGAATCAATATTTTTTCTGGCAAATTCAACAGCAATCATAGGTGCCTGGCCATTTAAATAGGCTAATAAGCCTGTTCGAATTACAATTAAAAACCCTCGTTTTGCTGCGTATGCCTCTTTTAATGAATGTGCAATCGGTCCTAAGAATCCGTATGAAACTAACACACCTAAAAAGGTTCCAACTAGTGCACCACCAATTAATCTTCCAAGAGTAGCTGGTGGTTGATCTATAGAACCCATTGTATGAATAACGCCTAAAACAGCAGCAACAATACCAAGTGCAGGAGTGGCATCTGCTAAATTTTGTATAGCCGAAGTCATGTGGTTATTTTCTTCTTCAAGCATATCAATTTCCTGATCTATAAGACTTTCAAATATAAATGGATTCTCGCACCCCATGGACATGATTCGCAGGTAATCACACAAAAAAGTAAGTGCCTGAGCGTTATTAAGAAATAAAGGAAATTTTTGAAATATAGCACTTTTTTGGGGGTTATCTATGTGAAGCTCTAAATTCATCACGCCTTTACTGCGAGCAAATTTGAAAATTGTAAACATGAGCAATAAAGATTCAAGATAATCGTCTTTTGTGTAGGAATCACCTTCTCGTGCTATTTTAAAAGCAGCTCTTACATGACTAAGAGTTTTGCTTGAGTTGGAAATAATAAATGAACCAATGGCAACACCTATTATGATAATGTATTCAGAAGGCTGAAATAGAACCTTAAGATTTCCACCTCCAACTAAGTATCCTAATACGATGCAACATGTTACTACACCAATACCAACCCAGAATCGCACGTCTATACAACCACTGTTTTTTTTCAGTATGAAATAAGGACGTTAACAATTACCTAATAGAATTTTGCTTTTAATTATCTTTACTCAGGTATTTTTCCAGCCAATGAATATCGTATTCACCTTTACGCATGTCTGGATTATCAACAAGGATACGATGTAAAGGAATGGTTGTTTTTATGCCATCAATTACGTATTCATCTAAGCTACGCTTAACACGCTGCATAGCTTCTTCACGATTTTTCCCATGGACGATTAATTTTGCAATCATGCTGTCATAGTATGGTGGCACAACGTAACCATCATACATGTGACTATCTACCCGAACACCAAACCCACCTGGCGTATGATAAGAAGTGATTTTTCCAGGAGATGGCACAAACGTTTGTGGATCTTCTGCATTAATACGACATTCAATTGCATGCCCTGTAATTTTGATATCGTTTTGCGTAAAGGATAAAGGATGCCCTGCAGCAACCATAATTTGCTCTTTAACCAAATCAATGCCTGTTACCATTTCAGTTACTGGGTGCTCAACCTGAATACGTGTATTCATTTCCATAAAGAAGAATTCACCGTCTTCAAAAAGGAATTCAAGAGTGCCAACGCCACGATAGCCCATTTTTTTAATAGCTTGGTTTACAATGTTTCCAAGCTCAGTCCGTTGTGCTGAAGTTAAAGCAGGAGATGGAGCTTCTTCCCATACTTTTTGGTGACGACGTTGAATAGAACAGTCACGTTCGCCAAGGTTTGCCACGTTACCGTGAGTATCACCTACAACTTGTATTTCAATGTGACGAGGATGGCGCAAATAGCGTTCCATATAAACTTCATCATTACCAAAATTAGCTTTAGCTTCAACACCAGCAAGACGCACAGCATTAACAACTTCATCATCAGAAGTGGCGACTTTCATGCCTTTTCCGCCACCACCAGATGTTGCTTTAATAATAACTGGGTAGCCAATTTTATTAGCCCATTCAACTGCGTTGTCAACAGTAACAGCACCTTCAGTTCCTGGCACTACAGGCACCCCTAGTTCAATCATTGTTTTTTTAGCTGTAATCTTATCGCCCATCATGGTGATGTGCTTTGGAGTTGGACCAATAAAGGTTATGCCATGTTCTTCAATCATTTGAGCGAAGGTTGCGTTTTCTGATAAAAACCCAAACCCCGGATGTATTGCATCAGCGCCTGTAACTTCGGCAGCACTTATAATGGCAGACATTTTTAAATAACTGTCTTTTGAAGATGGTGGGCCAATACACACGCTTTCATCAGCTAATCGTACATGCTTGGAACTTTCATCAGCAGTAGAATGCACAGCGACAGTCTTAATGCCTAACTCTTTACAGGCACGCAAAATACGCAGAGCAATTTCTCCACGATTTGCAATAAGGACCTTTTCAAACAATTTCATTACTATTCAATAACCAACAAAGGAGTACCAAATTCAACAGGTTCAGAATCGCGCACAAGAATTTGCTTAACGACACCAGCTTTTGAAGCCTTAATAGGGTTCATGACTTTCATGGCTTCAATAATTAGTAAATTTTGCCCAACATTCACGCTATCACCAACTTTAACGTATGGCATAGCACCAGGCTCTGGCGATAAATAAACAGTTCCAACCATTGGTGATTTAACCGCACCAGCATGACTAACAGCGACACCTGAAGATGGAGCAACATCAGCACTAATAGCTGTAACTGGCATGCTTGCTGCGACAGACGTATGAACGATCTGCCTTGCTACACGAATTTTAACACCACTTGCTTCGTACTCAATTTCCGAAAGATCAGTTTCTTTTAAAATCTCTGCTAATTCTCTAATTGCTTCTTTATCAAGTTTTCCCGCAGGCATACCATAACTTTTTTAAAATAACATAGAATTAGGTATAAAGTGGTTTTGGCATTCGAGCAAGATTATTTTTAAGTAAAGCGCTCAAAAGCAGGGCTACATAGTAAAATTTTTCTCCATCAAGAATTCTTTACGCCACCCAGAAATTGAACTTTTTTTGCCAGAGACAATCAATTGCAACTGCTGTTTGTTCAAAACACAATGCGGCGGTATATCTAGCTTTTTTGCAATAATTTTGGATCTTGACTGCCATTTTTTCAAAAGCTTACGTTGCGCAAGTGTAAAGTCTTGATGATGCACTTTAACCATTTGGTTTAAAATAGGTCTGTCCTTTTTATATTGATTATGTTCACGACCAAGTTTTTCCCATACTATTTTTAGATCTTCAAAAGCATCTGGCTTGCAGTTATTTTCATTAATATGGCTTAAACTTTTTGTACGCAATGCTTGTTCTAGCAAATTATCTCCAATGACATGACGTTTCGGAATATCAAGCTTTTTTGCCCATCCTTCACGCCATTTTGAAAGTTCTAACGCATAATATGGTGTAGGCCATTTGCACCCTGTAGCGCATAGCTTTAACCAATCTTTTGCTGGTGTATCACTTTGATATTTTTTTAAAAGTGTTTTCATTTCTTGAGTTACCCAAGTATCACGTCCTAATTCCATAAGCTTTTGATTCAAAAGAGGGTAAATTTTAGCAACGTACGCTGCGTCTTGCGCTGCATATTCTAGCTGATCTGGAGTTAATGGACGTTTTACCCAGTTTGTATTTTGCTGTGACTTATCAATTGATATTTCCAACAACTTTGAAACAAGGGATTCAAGACTATTACTATGTCCTAATGTTGCAAAAGCAGCCATTAACTGAGTATCAGTGAAGGGGCATGTAATAGCTCCAGTAGATTGTTTTAAAATTTCCCAATCTTGATCGCCTGCATGAAAAATTTTTTTTATTTTTTTATTTTCTAAAAGTATTTTTAAAGGCGTTAAGTCTGCACAACTTAGTGCATCGATGAGCCAAATTTTTGATTCAGTTGCAATTTGAATAAGACTAAGAATGGGGAAAAACGTAGTCTCACGCTGGAATTCAGTGTCAATTGCAACCCAGGTTATTGGTGTTTTTTTTATCTCTTTAATAAAACAAAGTAATTCATCGGTTGTTTGTATTTTTAAATACATTTAAATATCATTTTTGTTTTTGTTAAGCGAATAGTAACACTTCATGAGATATGATGATAGTATTCCAGAAGCATGTAGCTTCTATAAAATGTTATGAGGACAAAAGTGCGTCGTGTATTAGATTCAGGTTCAAAAAAAGAATTCAAACGAAATAATTATCTTACGGGTAAATTATTGGTTGCCATGCCATTTATGGAAGATAGCAGATTTGACCATGCAGTAATTTATGTTTGTGGTCATGATGAATATGGAGCAATTGGGCTTATGATTAATAAGCCCTTAAATTCTCTTACATTCGCTGACTTGCTTATGCAGCTTGATATAGCTCCTTTGCCTGTTACACGTCCTGTACAAATGCAGGCAGGAGGAGCAGTTGAAGTAAGCCGTGGTTTTGTGCTGCATTCAACAGATTATCATAGTGATTCAACAGTGCGCGTAGGCGAACAATTTTGCATTACAGCAACGCTTGATATTTTGCGCACCTTAGCCCAAGGGCAAGGACCACGAAAGTTTCTTTTAGCTTTAGGCTATACAGGCTGGGGATCAAACCAACTAGAGCAAGAAATTCAAGACAATTATTGGATTGTGGTTGAACCAAGCGAAGAGATTGTGTTTAATTCGGCTCTTGATTTTCGCTGGAGGGCTTCAATGGCTTCTCTGGGAGTTGATCCGCTGACACTGAGTCTAGAATCGGGCCGGGCTTAACTGAACGCTTATTTGGCTTTAGCGCTGGATTGTTGATAAGTCTGCGATATACTTCTTGTAATTGCTCAGACGTCAATGATTTGCCTGCTTCATCACGATAAATTGCAGCGTCTTGAGCCATTTCATCAAGACCTTCATTCATTGTGGCTAAGCATAAATAATAATATGCTAAAGCATTATCTTGATTTTCAGCATAACCACGAAGCAAGATAACGCCAGCGTTGAACTGTGCAGCACCGTCGCCTAGATCGGCAGCACGAATATAGAATAACAAAGCTTGATTTTTATCTTCATCAACGCCATCTCCCGAATAATAACTATCCGCAAGTGCTTTTATTGCTGGCGCATAGTCCATATCGGCAGCTCGTTTAAAATGTTCATTAGCAAGATAAGGATTGGTACGCACCCCAATAAGTTCTTCAATACCTTTCATATAATGCCAAAGTGCTGTTCCTGGTAAGGGTTCATCACAAGGCGCACAGACAAGAGGCTTTGATAGAACTTGGGTTTCTTCAGCACTGAGAACACCCGAAAAACAAATCGCTACAAGTACAATAAAATTCTTTAACATTTCTTACCCCCTATTGCGCATTAGCCTGGTCTAGTAATCTATCCATTTCAATGTCTTGCTTTTTTGTATTCATTTTCTTATTTACTTTATTTTCGCTCTGCTCTTTTGGCTTCAAGTTTGCTAAGTCTTCTGCTGATACTTGCTTTTCATTGGCTCTGTTAATTGCTGCTTGAACAACTGGCGCAACCTGTGAACCAACTTCAGCAACAATTTG
Organism: uncultured Candidatus Finniella sp.; assembly: GCA_964446295.1. GTDB lineage: Bacteria > Pseudomonadota > Alphaproteobacteria > Paracaedibacterales > CAITNM01 > CAITNM01. The sequence continues at coordinate 21,910 of CAYUNR010000016.1, forward strand.
CCCTGCTTGCTTAATATCATCAATTGAAGGAGGCTTTCGTTCGCTTAAACGCTTTTCTTGCAATGACTTAATCCAATCCTGAGCTTCTTTTGGCAATATTATGTAAAATGTATCGCTACCTTTGTACATGAAGTTTACAAATCTGCTTTCTTTTATAATCTCTGGATGATCCGGACGTAACCACAAACAACTAATCACTAGTTCAAAAATGAACAGCAAAGCGCAACCACGTAATAATCCATAACCAACACCTAAAGATCTATCAACGCCACTTAGTGCACTTGCACGTACACGCGATGTTAGGAAATGGCTAACTAAAGTTAGAACAACCAAAAAAATAATAAAAATAGCGAAAATAGTAACGCCGTCAGCCAGCATAGGATTAGTAATTTGCGTGCGCGCAAAATGCTGAGTCACCGGGAATAATATGTACGCCATAGTGACTGCGCCAACCCATGACAGTAAACTAAGTATTTCCTTTGTAATACCACGTACAAGGCCCATGCACGCTGAAAGGATTAGCACACCTAGAAAAATGAGATCAAACTTATTCATAAAATTTACATTTCTTATGCTTTGACTGGACTATAGCATAGCACACGTATGATACCAGATAGATCTGTGAATACACTTTCATTTGCCAGACCAGCAGCCATTGCGATTTTTTCAACACACAATTCTTGCCCCCGACCAATTTCAAGAAATATTTTGCCATTGGGTTTTAATAGGCGTTTTAATTTTGGAAGTATTTGTTCATAAGCTTCAAGACCTGTTTGGCCCGAAAATAGGGCCATTGACGGATCATGCAGAGTTGATGCATCAAGCTGTTCACTGATTGCAATATAAGGAGGGTTACTAACAATAATATCAAAATTACCTTGTAATGCTGAGGTCCAGCTACTTTGAATAAGATTAGATCGGTTTGTAAGATTTAAATTTTCTTGATTGCGTTTTGCTACTTGCAACGCTTCCAAGCTGTAATCTACACCTATGCCGTATGCATTGGGGAATTCACACATAAGAGTGAACAATAAACACCCAGTACCTAAACCCAAATCAAGAATTTGATATGGCCCTGCAGATGAAAAATATTTACGCACAGCATCTATTAATGTTTCTGAATCTGCTCTGGGATCTAACGTATGAGCATTCGTGAAAAAATATCGACCGTAAAATTCTTTATGGCCCAATATTTTGGCAATAGGCTCTCCATTTACACGGCGTCGCACGTATTCGTCAAGCTTTTGCTTTTGCTCATCTAACAAAACCAGCGTAGGTAAATGCATAAACACCCACTCGGGTGATTGCCCTAAAACAGCTCCTATTAGAAGACGATATTCAGAAACTTCAATAATTTTTTGCAGAGGAACCAAAGCCATATTCTATTAAAATTTCCTTGCGGAATTTAACCACATTAGCAATACTACCACCATCACTTTTTAACATAAAATTAATATGACAGAAACACACGCTCAATTAGAACCAACTTTTAGCATTGTTGCTCAAGGAATTCGTGATTTATCTTTTGAGAATCAAATTGGTTTTGGCACTAATATTAGTGAACAGCCTGAAATAAACATTAATATCAATGCTAATGGAAAAAAAATTGACGACGAAACTTATGAAGTTATGTTGATGATTAATGTAGAAGCAAAACAAGAAAACAAACCATTGTTCTTGATTGAGCTTCAATACGTAGGACTATGCCAAATTGAAAATGTGCCTGATGAAGTTCTACCAGGATTGCTGATGATTCAAACACCAACATTGCTATTTCCTTATGCGCGCCAGATTCTTTCTGATGTTACCAGTAATGCAGGATTTCCTCCGCTTTTCTTACAACCAGTAGATTTTGCAGCGCTTTACCACAACCAACAGGCTAATGTTGGCGTTGTCGGAAACGCGTAAGTAATGATTAAGCGCTCGGTAGTTGTGCAAGGGCACGCTACCAGCGTACGTTTAGAGCCCCAGTTCTGGGAAGTTATTGATACTTTTTGCACATCACAAAATATGTCTTTAAGTCAGCTAATTATATCTTTAGAAAAACAGCAGCAAACACGACAGAACCTGGCCAGTCAGCTGCGGGTGTTTTGTTTGGAGAGTGTAATGGGAAAGCTGACTAACAAAGCTTTCTAAAAAAATGCTTTGCCAGCCAGCTATACTTAATTTTTGAATCTATCCTGCTCTTTCAACGACAGAATCCTAAGAACTCTTCTTTATTTTTTTGAGGATTTTCTTTTTTTGGCATTATTTTTTTCTGAAGTTTCCCCATTAAATTGTTCTACATCGCGTTTCATGCCTGCAACGCTTATCATTGCATTAAACCAATCATGAGCCTCTTCTTGGTCGGAAAAAGTTCGAGAAAAAGTATTGGAAAAAAGATTATTGCGGAAAAATTTTTTCTTAAAACGAATTTCCATTTTAATTGGACTCCTAGTTTGAGAAGCCAAGTGGTTATGTTTAGGCTTATTCTCTTCTTTATCATCTGAATCCATTGCCAAAAGACTACTAGTTTGCATATAAGTAAGCAGCAACGCTATAGAGCACTTAGCTAAAAAATTATTTAAATTTATCATAAAATTCCTATTTGATTAGTAAAAAATATTTGAAATATCATATAACTAAAATGGTTATAAAAAATCAAATATTTTTATTTTACTAAAATTTAGTATTATTTTATGGTATTTTTGATGTTCGTTTTGCAGTAGACAATAATTTGGTTTTTCTCATGTTTTATGAATTTTAATCCTCTTGAAAACAGTGCTCTACCAGACGGCTATACTTGTTTTCTAATCAAACACAAATCCCCAGGATATATATCTATCTTTTTGATTCGCATTGAAGCTTCTTCTTTAATAGAGTGCCGTCCTCACATTGTGAAAGAAATTGTAGATAAAATATGTCATCGTCATCAATATGTTCCAGATATCTTCGAGACTCCACCCATGACACAACTGTTTCCTCCCCCCTTAATTCAGCAAACCCCAACTCTAGATTTTCTGCAACCTTGGTAGGGCAAATTTCTTCGAGGCCAGTTATGGCACCTGTAAGTTGATATTCAGCATCTGATTTAAAATGATTAGCAAGCAATAAAAATTGATAGAATTCGTATGGACGAATTCTCCTATTTAAAAGACTTACTACCAAATTAACACTCTGAATTTGTTGCTCTTGATTTTTATATATGAGAGCTTTTTTAATACGAGCTCGATCTCCTGAATTCATAGGGAAGCATAAATGTTCTTCAATTGTTTCAAAAACACTTTTGCCACTACCTGTAGTAGCGCAGGAGTCAGGCACAGTAACTGATGAAACTTCATCAGTAAATGCTGAATAGCCCACATTTACAGACATCCACATAGCCAAACATACAATGAAATTCTTCATGAATTCAAAAAATAAATCACAATCAATAGCAATATAGACCCCCATCACCTAAATGCAAGATCTTTCATTAAATCTTCTTGAAAACAGTACTATGCCATCCTGAAATACTTATTTTTGACTCAGCTACAAAGCCGCAATTCATATAAGCACCCATTTACCTTTATGTCGCGTTGCATGCGCATAAACTTCTCTACATAAAATTACAAAAAAGGTCGTAAAAATATTCTATTGCTTTGTAAATAAAAATAGAGGATTTAAAGAAAAATAAAAAAATGCCTATGCTTAAAAAGTAGCCAATAACGATAAAAAGGCCATCTTTTTCAATTACCCCCAAAGCAAGAAATACTAAGGCTATTCCTGGTAAAAAATTTCCTAATGGAATTGGCAAAACAACCAATATGCCATGCATTAAACAAACAATTCCTAAAATTATTTGTCCTATAGTGGATGTTAAAAAAACCCATCGCATTTTGAGATATTTTTCAATTTTTATTAAATGTGAAGTATATTTATTCAAAATATATTCAAGCTGTTTTTTGCTAAATGTTTTATCTCCAATTACATTTGGGAGTCTTATTTTACGGCATTGGAATATAATTTGAACACTAACAAGAATAATGACAAACCCAAATACAAAAGAAATCATAGGTATAGACGCAACCAAACATGCATTAGGAATTGCCATTATTAATAATAAAATTCCGAAAGATCTTTCTTTTAGTGCTGCAATTAACTCATATAAAGTAAAAGTGTCACTTTGCGTATTTTTCAAAAAAACTAAAAGAATTTGGAAAAATTTTTCTTTTTTGTAATCATTCTCAAAAACCATCTAATGTCTCATTAAAAAGAGCGCGCATATTAACTATGTTGTTTATGTCTTAAATAGTGGTTAAAAGATCGACATTTTGAACCTTACATTGCCAGAAGAATAAAAAATACAAGCAATATCGTCACCTCTTTACCTAATCCCAATATATTTCATTAAATCTTCCTGAAAACAATACTTTGCCAGCCAGATATACTTATTTTTGAATCAACCACAAAGCCGCAAGTCATATAAGCACCCATTACCATCTGTGCTTGTTTATCAAGCAAACCCGAGACAATAATATACCCATCAACTCTCATGTAGCGTTGCATATCAGACGCTAAGCGCATAAGAGGCTTTGCTAAAATATTTGCAAAACATAAGTCATATTGTTGGTGCGTTTCAGGTGCTTGAAATCCAACAGAACAAATAACTTTATAATTGCTTTCACACTTGTTTAGCTTTGTATTTAGACGGGTTCGCCTGACCGCTTCTTCTTCAATATCAACGGCCATTACGCTTATGGTTGGCTGCAGCTTTTTAGCAGCAATACTTAACACACCACTACCACAGCCCATGTCTAGAACATTATGAAATGTATGTTTTTTAGCAAGCTTTACAAATAGCTTTAAGCACCCTTGCGTTGTTGGATGTTCCCCACTTCCAAAGGCCGTTGCTGCATTAATTTTTAAAGGAATTTTTCCAGCATTTACAACAATTGAACTTTCAGAACTATGAATGACAAAGGGGTGAATGTGCACCTCTGGTTGCCCCTGATGACAGGCCAACAACCAATTTGTATTTTCCACTTCTTCCACAGAAGCTGTCATTTCAAGACCAAGCAAAGAAGCAATAGATTCTGCATGAGCCTTGCATTTTAAGGCATCAACATCTTCGCATAACATATCAACCTGAAACAAACTGGCAATGGGGAATCCATTTTCATCGGTTTCATCTGATGGCGCAGCGTCAACATCTTCAAAAACCATGATGCTTTCAGCCACATCTTCCAAAGCTTTTTGAAAGTTTTCCACTATGCTGTACGGCACCACGCACCGCACTAAATATTTAGCCATGGGCTGTTCCTTCTAATAGTTTTTCGTGCAATTGCGTTGCCATTTTTGTGAAAATTTCTGTAACTGGATGAGATGGGTATTTTATAAAAAATGGTTCTCCGCTATCTGCTGATTCCCTGAAAGCAATATCAATAGGAAGCTGCCCTAGCAATGGCAAATTTTGTTTGGTACTTTCAGCGCTGGCACCATTTTGAGGGAAAATATGTGAATCAAGTCCGCAACCTGGACACTGAAAATGGCTCATATTTTCGACCATTCCTAAAATAGGAATATTCACTTTTTCAAACATTTTAATGGCTCGGCGTGCATCAATAAGCGCTAGCTCTTGTGATGTCGCAACAATTACTGCCCCAAAAAGATTCGACTTTTGAGCAATGGTTAGCTGTGCATCGCCTGTTCCCGGGGGAAGGTCGATAAGCAATATATCTAACGGAGTGCCGTCATGGTTCCACAACACATCCATTAGCATTTGCCCAATAGCGCTTTGCACCATTAGCCCACGCCAAATAATGGCGGCATCTTTTGGTACCATGAATCCCATGGACATAAGCTTTAGGCCAAACTTGTGTTGGGGAATAATTTTTTTCTGCTGTGTAGCTTCTGGCTTTTCAAACACGCCAGTCATAGTAGGCAGGGATGGTCCGTAAATATCGGCATCAAGCACGCCAACATTTAGCCCAAGATCTTGTAAAGCTAAAGCTAAATTCAAACAGATAGAGGACTTACCTACCCCACCCTTACCTGAGGCAACCGCAATCACATGGCGCACGCCAGCAATGCCAGATGCAACTTTAGGTTGGTCCGCTTTATGGCGATTAAAGGTAATCATAACAGGCAATGTGCAAACCTGTTCACAAGCCTGCTGAATTTTGTTTTCCCAAGCTTTATCAACTGTTGCGAAGCTATCAGGCAGCTTGAAAACTAAAAATGCTTTCGTTTCATCAACCTGAATATATTCAAGCAAATCAAGCGCTAAAAGCGTTGTGCCGGGTAGCACAAGATCACGTAATGACTGACGAATAGCTGCTTCCACAAAAAGTCCAGATTTTTAAAATATCGCCAGCTTAACACTTATGGTGAGGCAACCTCAATAAAATGAATTAATGAATTAACGAAACTATAGTGAAATTATTATCCAAGCTTAAATTCTTCAAAATTCACCTTCTCGGATTTTTTTAATTTCTTGCGCTCATGAAATTGCGTGTGATGCTTATAGTGACATTGTTAGAGGTATATGGGGAATTATTTCTTGCAACAGACCTCAACGCGTCGAAAAACTAAAAACAAATAAAAGCAAAAATCTTGACGAAAAAATTTTTTAACATTATAGTTCATTCCAAGTCCCCATCGTCTAGAGGCCTAGGACATCGCCCTTTCAAGGCGGCAACACG
>CAYUNR010000017.1:0-27914 GCA_964446295.1 uncultured Candidatus Finniella sp.
GGAAGCTGAGAGAAGGGCATTAATGGCAACTCAAGATGCCAGATTTGCTCAAGTAGAAGCAATGGATCGCGCAAAGCAAGAGGCTGAGGCAGAAGCTGAGCGTATCAAAACAGAAGCGGCAGCCAAGATGGCAGAGGAAAGAGCGACTATAAAGGATGAAAGGATACGTTTAGCATCTCAGACTCCTGAACAAAGAAGGCGAGAAATAGCTGATTCTTATAGGGGGCTAGCTGCAGGTGGCCCCACAGTAGCAGAAACAGCTGCGCCAGCACCAGCACCAAAAGAAGAGTCGGTCAGTAGAGATGGGCAAGTTAAACGCAAACGTAATGAGTCTGCTGGGGATTAGTCTTCTCATTAAACCTAGATTTTGTCGTTCCAAAGTTTCTGCAAAAGGGTTTGAAACAGCTGTAGATTCTTTTTACACCCTCTATTGCCTTTTAAAAAAAATGTAAGCTAGCATTAACAAAGGGATTCAACAGAGGGTGTGTATGCTCAATATTGTTGCTGCGATGTTCGTCGTTTTTGGCCTAATAGGACTTTTCGCCCTAGTGCTTCGTTACCTTCAGCAATCGGGGCGGCTTTCAAACACTCCGTTTTTCAATGCAAAACAACAGGGCGTTATTGTTGAGCCACCCATTATGATTGACAGCAAAAGGCGTATTGTGAACATTACCCACCGGGGGCAGCGTTACGTGGTGCTGCTTGGCCCGAATAACGATATATTATTAGAAACCTCACCGGCGGTTCGTTCGATTGAAACCGTAGAGTTTGATCGCCAGCATGTTTAAAAATTTCAAACTAAAACGATTCCACGTTAATAATTTGTGCTGCATTGCAGCGCTTCTGTTATTTGTAATGCAAGCCCCGCTTATGGCCGATAGTTTTACCTTAAACCTGGGTGATTCAGGCGGTACGTTAATCGGACGCATGATCCAGATGAGTGCGCTTATGGCGCTGCTAACTTTAGCCCCATCTATTATTATAGTGGTCACGTCTTTCACCCGTATTGTGGTGGTGTTTTCATTTTTGCGAAATGCTTTGGGAACGCAGCAGTCTCCGCCGAATATGATTCTTATTAGTCTTGCTATATTTTTAACGATGTTTATTATGGGGCCGATTTTTAATAAGGCGTATCATGATGGTGTTGTGCCGCTAATGGAAGACAAAATAAAATACGAAGAAGCGTACGATAAAATTTGCGCGCCTTTGCATGTGTTCATGCGCAAGAATGTGCGTGAAAAAGATCTTGATTTGTTCATGAGCCTGAGCAAAGAAACCCACTTTAAATCAGCCAAAGAATTGCCTATGCGCATTTTGGTGCCGGCCTTTGTTATTAGCGAATTGCGTCGTGGTTTTGAAATTGGCTTTTTGATTTATCTGCCCTTTGTGGTTATTGATATGGTTATTGCCAGTATTCTAATGAGCATGGGCATGATGATGCTGCCACCAATGCTGATTTCCATGCCCTTTAAAATTATCTTCTTCGTGTTGATCGACGGCTGGAACTTGCTGTGCGGCAGTTTGGTGAACAGTTTTAGTATGTGAAAAAACTTAATGAAGCGTGTCTAGTACAGCTTGCGGATTTTTAGCAATAACATTCAATAATACTTTTGCAGGTCCTTGTGGATGACGACGTCCCTGTTCCCACTGCTGTAATGTTTTGAGGCTAACGCAAAACAATTGTGCAAACTGTTGCTGAGATAAGTGAAAACGTTCTCTTAAGTCCTTAATGTCAGGATAAAGCAAAGGCCTAACCGAAAGATTTTTTTCATTTTGTGCATCTGCCAGAACTTCTTCCATGGCTAGTATAAGGTCGTGATCTTTCATAACTTTTCCTTTTTTAAGATGCTTTAATTGCAGTAACAAGAGCGCTTAAACGTTTCTTGTCTGCGGAGGTTAGGTCTATTTGTTCTTCTTAGCGTACGCCTTCAAGAAATAAACCGTGTAGTGAATTTCTAAGTAATAGTAGCATAACCTTGATCCGCCTCTTTTTCCCTTATTATGAGATGCAAAGCGTGCCTTTCGAATGCCACCTGTTCCAGGTATAACAGGGTGCGCTTTTGGATCATCCATAATAGATTGCTCAAGATCATACCTTTCATCTGCATTGATTAATTTTGCGATGCTTTTTTCGTATATGCTTGTGTATTTAGCAATCGTAACCATAGTAGGAAGTATATACCTCATCAAGGTATGTGTCAATGAGGTATATGTTGCGGCTTCTAAGAATATTGGTTTAAACAAGCTCCACGAATTTTTCGTGGGGCTTTTTTATTTTATCCCCAAAAAGCGATTCCTTCCCAAGTCATGCTAAACCCAGGGAATGGGTTCTCTGCCCAATCAAGCCAATCAAGTGCGAAGTCGGGCAGGGGGCAATTTCGAGAATCGGGTATGATGCTGCTTTTAGTGCAATCTTGTGCGTCTAGCTCTGGTAAAAATCCGTGGGATTTTACTATTTTGCAAACTCCATTTTTGTATTCTCCGTAACGGGTGAATAGTCCGCCAGTTTCGCCTAACTGCACATCATTTTCTATGGTTTCAAAATCAACCATTGGATTAATTCTTCCTGTTGCAATTGCTGATTCGAATTTAGCATCAATTGCGTGGGCAATTTGGTTTGCGTGCAGCAGTGAATTGGGATAAATCGTGATGAATTTTCCACGTTGAGTTGGCTGACTAAGTAATTTGGCTAAACCATAAAAAGTTGTGTACTTGAAATGTACAGGATGTTCTTTTAAAGCTGGCTTAACAATTTCAAAAATCTTATCCATGCTGCTGGGGCGCGCTGAAACATGTAATTTCCATCCTTGAAAAATATTTGTGCTCCCTACGCCTATGAATACGTTGCTTCCACTTATGGGAAAACCTGCGGCATTTGCCTCGTCATAATTTTTAAATCTTAGATCAGCAGCGTGGGCAATGCACAAAAAAACGCATCCCAAAGATGTCACAAAAAGTTTTGAGATTTTTTTCAAGGCCTATCTCTATTCTTATGTCTTTTTTTGATAGTGACACAACCATATAAAGAAATAGTTAATCTGATATAGGTTATTAAAGAACCTCTGATAGGTTAATGACAGTCATCAGCACTAAGCAAAGCACTGCGCTAAATACAAGCGGTGATACGAACAAGAAGTAGTGTTGAAAAATTCCCAGAAGATCTTTACTTAAAAATATCTAATCAAATAACTTATACTCATTCCTGAAGAGTACCAAAAAATACCGTTGTAAAAAGGTTGGCTATTTTTGAATGATGAAATTGTTCAAAAGGGTTAGCTATAAAACACATTTAAAGGGTGACTTTTAGCTGTAAGATTTGTGTGGTAGCGTATGGGCATAGACTGAATTTGTTATTCTATGATTAGTTTTCCAGCTATTCATCCTGTCGCAATTACACTTGGTCCCCTAAAGGTTCATTGGTATGGGATATCGTATGTTGTCGGTATTATTTTGGCGTGCCATTGGGCGCACGGGTTACTCAGGCGTTTTCAATTTAATATTACCCCCAAATTATTTGATGACCTGTTGCCCCATGTGGTTATTGGTATTGTTGTTGGTGGAAGGTTGGGGCATACCATGCTGTATGACCCTGCTTACTACCTAAGTCATCCGTTGGAAATTTTACAAGTCTGGCAAGGCGGCATGTCATTTCATGGCGGGTTGCTAGGGGTTGTGCTGATGACGGCTATTTACACCAAACGTCATAAGATAGATTTTTACAGTCTTGGCGACCTATTGGCCTTAATATCGCCCATTGGTTTATTTTTTGGGCGTTTGGCCAATTTCATTAATGCTGAATTGTTTGGCATAGAAACAAGTTTGCCCTGGGGCGTTATGTTTCCTAAGCAAACTATGGCGCGTCATCCTACCCAAATTTATGAAGCAGTGTTAGAAGGTTTGGTTTTGTTTTTTGTATTAAATTTTGCCTACAAATACTCCGCGAAATTAAGGGCCTGTAAGGGAATGACCGGTTGTTTATTTTTAAGTTTATATGCCCTCTTTCGCTTGATTGTCGAACCGTTTAAAGTACAAGAAATGGTTGTGCAATTAGGCACCCATGGGCTTGGAGTTGGTGTTATATTATGTATGCTCATGCTTTTGCTAAGCATCCTTCTGATAGTGGTGCGCCTTCGTGTTTTCAAGACTACATTAGAAAAAACGGCCCTGTAACCGTTGAAGAAGCACAAAAATTAGCCCTTTATCATCCTGAGTTTGGCTATTACGCGCACAATAGTGTTATTGGTTCGCAGGGGGATTTTATTACCTCTCCTGAAATTTCTCAGTTGTTTGGTGAAATGCTTGCGTTTTGGTGTATTGCCCAGTGGCAAGAAGCGGGTATGCCTCAGTCGCTGCATCTTATTGAAATGGGGCCCGGTCGTGGCACGCTTATGCAAGATATTTTGCGTATTGGCGAACACCAAGAAGGCTTTATAGAAAGCCTAACCATTAGTTGCGTTGAAATTTGTCCGAACCTTTATGAGCAGCAGCAACAAGCTTTGTCAGATTACCCATTTGTGTTTTGGTACAAAAACTTATCTGAAGTTCCAAAGGGTGCTGATTTTACTATTCTTCTTGCCAATGAATTTTTTGACACGCTTCCTGTGCGCCAGTTTGTGAGCCATGAAGAGCGTACTGTACGCTATAGCGAAAAAGAAAATGCGCTGATTTTTTCTCCGCCTGCAAACCCTCATAGCATTAAAGAAACATGTCCTATGGGTGAAGAGCTTATGCATGAAGTTATGGGGCACCTAACACCTGGTGTGGCGTTAATTATTGATTACGGGGATGACACACCGCCAGAAGCGCGTTTTGGCGATACATTGCAAGCTCTTTTTCAGCACAAACCTGTTAATGTTTTGGAAAGTTTGGGCTTTGCTGATATTTCACATCAGGTTGACTTTCATAAATTATGTAGTATTGCCACCAATTTCAGATTTCAGCCCCAAGGGAACTTTTTGTTAAGGCTTGGTATTGAACACCGCCTTGAAAAGCTTCTTAGCATTGCATCACCCGAGCAGCGTTTTAGCTTAACTACTGGTGCAACGCGTTTGGTGGCACCTACTGAAATGGGGCAACGTTTTAAAGTACTTGAGGTTTTTCAATGGTAGCTAAAAAGGTTAGTAACGTTCCTTATGAAACTGCAGATACGCTTGATCACCCCGGAGTTGTGCATGGATTTTTCGGGCGCAACGGTGGCGTTAGTCAAGGAATTTACACAAGTTTAAATACTGGTTTTCACAAAGATGACGATGACATTAATGTTATTGAAAATCGTCAGCGCATTTTAAACACACTGAATGTTGGGCATATGGTAACCTTGCGCCAGGTTCATAAAGCCGATGTTTTGTTAGTTGATGCTTCTACCGAAAATGGCTATCAGAAGGATGCCATGGTTACAAAAACCCCAGGTCGGCTGCTTGCTATTCAAACTGCAGATTGTGTACCTATTTTATTAGCAGATCCTGTCAACCGCGTAATTGGTGCTGTTCATGCTGGGTGGAAAAGTGCCGTTGCCGGTATTGTTAAAAATGCTATCGATGCTATGAAAAGTTTGGGCGCTAAAAACATTAGCGCAGCTATTGGCCCATGCATTCACCAGGAAAGTTACGAAGTAGGCCAAGACGTTTTTGATGCTGCAAATGCACCCACGTTTTTTATGCCTTCAACAAAGCCTGGTCATTATCTTTTTGATTTAGGTGGATACGTGCTTAATCAATTAAAAGGGCAGGGTGTTGAAAATGCAATTGCGCTGCCATTGAACACGTATACTTTGAAGGATAAGTATTTCAGCTGTCGGCGTTCTGCCCATGCGAATGAACCTTCATTTGGTAGTCAATTATCAGTGATTGGATTGGTGTAGAGGGGTTTTATATATGAAATTTTTCTGCCTTTTTTTAATTTTACTTCTTAAAGTTTCAAACTCCTTTGCAGCGGTAGTACTTAACGGTGTCTTTGATGACGATCAATACAAAGAACGCAGTAAAAAATACGAAATTTTAAACGCGTTTCCGTCTCTTCCTATTTCAACAGAAAGTCTTTTTTCACGAGTAGATTTTTCAAAATGCACTATCGGTCATGAAGGCGAGGTACATTTAGTTAAGCCAAATGAGCAGCTTCATCAGTATATGACCAAAGGAATAATGGACTGTGTAGCTATTGTTTTGCGAAAAGATACAGGCGAAGTGTTTGCAAGCCATGTTACCAGGAATGTAGTTTTTGGATCATTAGAATCTGATTTAAATCAGTTTCTGTCAAACGAAGAACGCGTGACAAGCGCACATTTGGTTAGTTTGTACACTTCAGATTTGATGTTGAAAATATACGAATTGCTTACGAATAAAAAAATTGCTATTACAACGGTCACGCGTCCAAAGCTTCCTAGTGGTGAGCACCTTATTTTTGAATCTGGTTTATCCAATGCATTACGTATTTCGACGTATGGTTGTAGTGTCTATCATCCAAGTAAGTGCCTTGAACAAGCTGTTGTGAAAAAATTTACCGTCTTAAATAGTTCTTTATATTGCCCCGAACACTTTTTAACGATTGGAGCTCCGGTTTATTCGTCTTATAGCTCTACAATTAGCCTGGGAAGCTCTCTCACCATTGGCCCTGTAAGTAACTTTACATTTGATAATACGTATGGACTTAATGATAATTTTTATGCGTCTTGTTCTGTGTTTGTTGACGCAAAGACCGGCGAGATTGTTGTAAATCGTGCTGGTGGTGTTTTGATAGGAAAATCTTAATCAATAACCCTTAGTTTTTTGATGGAAAATGTGCTGTACACACATTTTCCTTAAATAAGAATCTAATCTGATATTACAAAATTGCTCTTCGTAATGCTCTGACTAACTTCGGGAAAACTCTCCCTGTGTCCGCTGAAGGAAACAATGATCTGTAGTGCTCAGCACTACGTGCATTGCTTGCTCCGAAGATTTGTAGTATTTGCGTATCATGCCAGCGAATTTTTTCAGCATTACAATTAATTGTTGGAAACAATGCTAGTACACGTTTATGCATGTATTGTTCGGGGTGCTCTTGATAACGGCTAACCTCAGGAATTAGAAGCTTTATCAAATATAATGGATTATCTACTGTTAAAACAAAAGCCATATCCCAAGCTTGATACAAATCTGTCCAAGCCTTAGGGAAGGGATGGTAGAGCTGACATGTTTTTCCGTCTTCTGAAATGGTCGCTGGTCCTGATCCTGTTTTGGGATCATATTTTCCACCGGGGGGGGTCATTGCAAGGTCCCACCCAACTTTAGCATTATCAGTGTTGCCATTTATTAGCTCATAGAAAGCAATTTCTAAAATATTAAGGGGTAATAAAAATCGTGCAGTATTTGGATCAGCTGCTCCATTTATTGTGTTGTTAATAACAGTCTTTGCGGCTTCTCTCACAGAGTAATATTTTATACTGCATAAAGCTCCGTACTTATTTAGAGTACCTATAATACCTGGTTTATTCCATACATTGCATGCATCTTCAAAAATGGTAACATTATCATGGGCTGCTTTTGTGAAATTATTAAGTGACATAGCATAAGTTGCCAGATAAGGAATGCTTGATTGAGTTGCGATCACTTTTTGATAAAATTCGGTGGGGTTGCTTTTTTCTGCTTCAATTAAAAAATCATGCAAGTAGGGGTTTTTTTCTGCGCACTCTGCTATTTCATCAATTAAATCTTCTAAAGATTTAACGGAAACATTTTCTGGTAATAATTGGGCCGATGCTGAAGCCATTCGCTCTGTTGCCCAATTGCCGGCAGAGTCTATTAAGCCTAGGTTAACATAATGCAATTTCATGTTATCTAACACTTCTGCATCAGTTAAACTGCTCAAATGAAATTTTAAATATTTTGCTATTTTTTGTTCTGGATTTTCTTGGGGGAAGGCTGGTTCATTTCCTGTATCTAGCGATGAAACTCCAGCAAATAGAGATATTCCCATATTGAAAAATGTTGTAACTACTAATAAAAACAGATATTTCATGCAAACTCCTGCAATTTAATGTCTATTTTGAATAATAATAATACTTTGTTAATAATTAGTTAATTTTCGTTAAGGATGTTTAATTTTTTTTTAAGATTGTTTAATATTGGTTAATAAAGACTGCGTTCCAATATGTTGCTCAACGTCTCACTGTTTCTAATAGACCAATTGTTAATTCATTTGAATCTACGGCCTCTTCTTTAATTCTAGTAAGTTCCAAGTGCATTACTCTTCTGTCCTTTGTGCCAGCGCAGCTTTCTCCTTCACCATCAGCATCTTCAAGTATCCATTCTGATTTTCTTCCAACATTTTTTAACCAATCTACTCCCATGATTTCTTGACACTGGTTCAATGCGTTACGCAAACCAAGTATTGTTGCTATTTTTCCTCTGCCGCCTATGAAATGTCGGTCATTTGCATAGCATTGATTGTGGTATTCTGTTTTTCTTGTAACGGCTAAAATTGGAGGAAGACTGAAATCATGCTTTGTTGCCTGGGCACGTATGACAGACAAAGAATCACTAATATCAAGCGGATCACATAAAACCAAATGAATTCCTTTGAATGTTTCGTATGTTTGAAATTCCAGCTGCTGCTTACTTACAATAAACCTGCACTCAATTTTTTGATGAGGAGAGGTTCGATTAAATTCGTTGAAAGCATTCAGAATAATGCCTCGGTAAACTGGACTATATTCTACGCAGACTATGTTAATGGTTGGTGGTTCACTGGTGTGGGCACAAATCAGGAAGGGGGGCATAAATACTACAAAAAGTGCTCTTATTAAGAAAATCTTAAGCTCATCATATGCTGCCATAAAAAATCACCAAAAGATATATAATGTATTGTAACACCCTATTTATTAATTTTTTATTACCAAAAATTATATATTTAGATAATTATCGTTATATTTTTGTGTTGACACTTAGAGCAATTAAATATGTTTACAAATTCGGATGGGGTAGGGCATAAAGTAATATGCTTATTTAAACAAAAAGTGCTTATGTTTCTATTTTTTTATCGTTATCTATCAATATTATTTTTGTTCGTATTAATATCGGAAGTTTTTTGTGCAGCAGCGCCTGCTGAATTGCATTTAGTTGTTGGCAGTAATAAAACGGAAGGGCAGCTCAACAGTCCATATTTGCAAGCTTATCATCATAATCCAGATGCTAATTTTACCCATGAACATACATTTGGTGGCAAGGCAACTACAGCGGATTTACGTCCTGACTATACTGTGCCAGGGCGTCACTTGCACTCAACGGATGTTTGTTCATTTGTTCCTGAAGCTTCTATTGTTGATGTGTTTATGGAATTATTTCCAAGTCATGGCGTACGGACAGTTATGGACTTGCAAAGAATGGCAGCAGCGCAAGACCCCACGTATAAGTTTAAAATCATGAAAGAATTAGGGGATAAATTATCTTCGCTTCCAGTAGCGGTTAGAAACTCAATGATAGGCAATATGCTTACACAAATAAGTAAGCCATATGAAATAGACGATCAGTTAATGCCTCATGCAATTGCAAACCTTGCGAAATATATGAAAACAGGCGCCAATCTTTATATAGAACATATTCCGTTGATGGTTGCAGAACTTACGGCAAACCCCTTTAGTTTGTGTATGCGACCACAATTTTTAGGGGAATTAAGGGTAGCAATTGCTGAACCTTCTTCAACTTCATTGTGTAGGCAAGCCATTGATCTTGTGCAGGCAGCTATGGAAATTTCTACAGGTGAAATTCGCTTGACTAGAGAAGAGTATTTTTCAAAGCTTACACAGGAAGTTGATGCCTGTGTAACACCAGAAGCTTTTCATCAATCACTTAGTCTTCTTGTGTTGCTTGAACTAGAAAGGCTTGAGTAATCACAACCAGAATCACCCATTAACACATTTTTGGCAGGCAAAGGATTTACCAATATTACTCATGAACGGGTTACTAACCCATTTAATGGCCGTAGTAATTCTTGGATGATAACTGCTGTTAAGGCTTGATAGCACATTGAAAATAGCAACATAATATTATAGATTGCTTGTTTGCGTTAATTAAAAAAAGTGTTGTGCTGAAAAAATTTTTAAATGCTAGTTTCGTAAGCCTTTTTATATTGAATTTTTTCGGTACTGTTTACGCAATGGAAGGGCCTGTTCATCACCCTGATTATTATGCTGGAATTATTCATTCTATTTTGGCGAATAGAGATTTGACCGAATATCATCAAAAAAATGCAGAGGATGCCCTAGCCTATCTTGAAAATACCGAAGTTTCCCCCAGCATTAGAGCTAAACTTATAGAACAGATTTTACTTGAAAAAGATCTAAAAAAATTTCACTTACAGGCGGCATCTGCAGGAGTTGTGCTTTTGAGTGAAGGTTTGCTTCCAATTAAAGAAAAAGCATCTATTGCACTACATCTTTTTACAAATAAGTCTTTAAAAGAATATTACCAACATGAAGTTGCAATAAGAGCTTGGGAAAAATTCTCATTTGATGAAAGCGTTCATTCGTCAATTTCTTTAGCGAAGGAAGTTATTGCTTGTAACATTTTACGTCGAGATAAATTTCAAGAGCATCATGAGCATGCAATTTTAGTATGGAAAAGCCTTGATATTCTAACGCAAGGATTCATGGTTTGTGATATTTTGCAAAATGATTCTTTAACACGTCATCATAAATATGCGCAAAGAGTTCTTAAAAAGTTTTTTTTCACTACTAATGAGGTTGTTCCTAAATATACAAAAAAAAGGTTAGCAGAAATAATAGAAAAAACCAGATCTAGGCAATTAATAAATGCTCGTACTATTGCTTCAAACTATTTGGATTCCTTGTTGAAAATTGATTCGTCAGCAGCAACCGAAGAAGAGGCTACGCTCTCTTCCTCAAAAAAGCGCAAAAGGCTGGCTAAATAGCTTAAGTTCCAAAAAATTCCAAACGACATAGGGGCTGATTTTGGTATAAGCTAGAAACGAAATAAATAACGCATAATCAACATGACAAAAATTATCGCTGGTAGCAGTAGCAAAAAATTGGCTGAACAGTTAAGTGCTAACTTGAATATTGCCCAAGTTGAAGCATTTATAGAACGCTTTGAAGACGAAGAACTGCGCGTGCAATTGGCCGATGGTATTCATGAAGAAGATGTCATTATTGTGCAATCGACTTCGAAACCTGCGAATGATCATTTAATGGAATTGTTGCTGTTGGTCGATGCGGCGAAGCGTTCCGGGGCGCGCCGGGTTATTGCTTTGGTGCCGTACTTTGGGTATAGCCGCCAAGATAGGCCTTCCTATGCGTTTGGGCCAATATCGGCACGGTTGGTAGCAACGCTTATAGAAGCTGCGGGTGTTGATCACCTGATTACGCTGGATTTGCATTCCCAGCAGGCTGAGGGGTTTTTCCAAATTGGTGTGCAAAACATTGAAACGTTGACCTTGTTTGCTGAGCTGTTGAAATGTCAGCCAAATTTGATGGTGGTTTCCCCAGACATTGGTGGTATGATTCGTGCCCGAAAATTAAGTAGCCTGCTGGGGGTGGAACTGGCGGTTATTAATAAAATAAGAACAACCCACAACACTTGCCAAATGGGCGAAATTATTGGAAATGTTGCGGGCAAAAACTGCGTGTTGGTTGATGATATTGTGGATACTGGCGGAACCTTGTGCAAAGCGGCTGCATTACTGATGCAACACGGGGCGTTGTCAGTTGAGGCTATTGCAACCCATGCGGTGCTTTCGGGTCAGGCTGTTGCTAATATTGAAGCATCAGTCATTAAGAAAATCACCGTTACCGGCAGCATTGAACAAACGCAGTTGCCAGCTAAATTTGCTGTTGCTGATATATCAGTTCTGCTTGGGAAAAACTTGAAGCGAATGATTAAAAGCTGATAACCAGCTTAACAGGCAAAGCTTAGAATAAATTTCCTAACAAAACCAACAAAGTGGGATTTTGTCCAGTGTATTGTGTCTTTTACAAACTCTTTGAATGAACCAAAAACAGTATAGTAGAGGTATAATTTAACAGCGTGTTCTGAATCAAAATCTAGTTTTACACGTTTATAATTAATGCCCATTTCTTGAATTGTTTTCACATTTTTAGAGTTTAGATATCCTTGTTGAGCCATATTTAGATAATCCACTGGTTGATTCTCAAACACGGTTAAAAATTTTCCATAAAGCCCTTGACTTCTTTGTGTTCCAGCAATTTCAAATTCCCAAATGTTTTCTCCAGATTTCAGTGTGTGTGCCATGTCTTTCGTGCGCCAAATACAAGCGTATAAAGAGGTTCTCCACAATTCATAGCGATCTTTTTCTGCAACACCAGGGAAGACCTCAGCTTTCTTTCTAATCGCGATATCAGTTCCATTGTAACCAATCTGGCAATAAGCAACATCTTGCGATTTCATAAAATTGAAAATATCGCCGAGTCTTTTTTCATCAAGTCGTGTGAAGAAATAATCTTCCAAAAGAACGAGAACATATTTAGTTTTAACAGCAGCTAAAACTGCCAATGCATTGTCGGACCAGCTTTTTTCATTTGGATTGTTAATATTGATAATTCTTGAATCATCATGTTTCAAAGCATTAGTTACTAAGTAAATAGGAACGTTTGAGTTAGTGGTTTTCAAAGATGGCCAACTCTTAAAAAGCATCTCAAAAAAAGGTGCCCATAACTCTTGGTATTTATCACAAGAAAAAACGATAATGGTAAGATCATCAAAAGATATTTTTTGAGCTGATATGCTTTCATTTGAGATCGCATTAGTATCAGTTGAAATTTGACTTGCCTCAATGCACAAAGTCTGGATAATTAAATAGGAAAAAAGGAGTATTATTTTCAAAAAAGTCTCTAAATTTGCTTTTACGTCAATATTGATACCATATTTTTCTGTGCCCAACAATATCAGTAGAAAACTGATACCACAACAAGCATGAAGCGAAACAAAATAACCCGTGAATAATAAAAATACTTGATTTTAAAATAAAAAATCTATTATAGTCTTTTTCTAAATTGTATTATTTAAAAAAGGCTAATTATGAAATTAACAAGTTATTTATTATTGGGTGTTATTGCGCAATCATTTGTTTCTTCTGGTGTATGTTCTGACCCTTATGAACAAGATAAGACACGTAAGGTGCGTTCTTCACGGAATGCGCGTCCCCCACTTCCTCCAATTACTAGAAAAAAGTCATCTGGAGTTGTTGCGCAGCCAAATATTGTTGTTGAAGAAGAGGTAAGTGATGCGCGAGCTGCAGAAATACTTATGCACACAGCACCCAGAAATGGAATATATTTGTCTAAAGCAGCTGAGCAAGAGTATATGAGAAGCCTTAGTACAGCAGAGGTGAAAGCTGTTTTAGAGCTTTCACAAAATTTGTGTAAGCAAAAATGTATCCAAAAGTTGCAAGATATTTCGAATCGAGACTCTTCATCAATGAGTAATGAGGAATTGATGGCTGGACTACTCGCGGCTGAATTTTTGTTGGCTAATAAGTAGTATTTATTAAGCGGCTTTTTGCAAGCAAGGTGATGTACTGGTTATGTCACCTGCTTTTTTGGGCCACTGATTAATCACTAAACCGGAAAATACAACTCCACATGCTAACATTGTCATTGGGCTTAGGTGTTCATCCAAGCACAACCATCCGAAAAACACAGAAAATACCGGAATAAGTAATCCATAAATAGAAACTTTGGTGGGGTTATGTTGGCGCATTAGCCATGTCCATCCGGTTAGCCCGAACAAGGTTGCCACAATTACAATGTAGCCTGTGGCGGCAAGTTCTTTTAGTCCAAGCATGTGTAATGATTCAAAGAATACATTTGGTCCTTCCCACACTTGCGATAATAAGAAATAGGGTAGGGGTGGGACCAGGCTCATCCACACAGTCAGCTGCAAAATATCTACGCCTTTTAAGGTTCTAGATATGTTGTTTGATAGTCCCCAACACAGTGCGCTGCCCAGTACTAAAGCAAACCCGGTTAGAGTTGATGCATTTTCCGTTTGAAAGCCCAGCATTGCTACTCCGCAAAGAGCGAGAAAAATGCCAAACATTTCACGTTTTGATAAATGATATCCAAATATAAAGTATGAAAAAATTGCCGTGAATATGACCTGAGTTTGTAAGGTTAGGGCGCACATTCCAATGCTTATGCCCATTTCTAACCCTTTAAACATCAGCGCGAATTTTGCCACGCCCAAAAGAAGACCAATTAAAATTAGTTTTGGAAGGGGAATGTTTGGGCGTTTAATGAAAAATACTAATGGAAAAGCCACAAAAACAAAGCGTAAAAAGCCAAAGGTGAGGGGGGAAATTCCTTGAATTGCCCACTTTATTACCACCAAATTAAAGGCCCAACACACCGCAACACTTAACGCTAAGATAATGTCTTTGATTGGCAAAGATAGCATTCAATAAGGTATAAAAACGTTTATATACTAACGATAAAACAAAAAATTAAATAATGATAACTATTAAAAAATCATATCAAGGTTGATATTTTTGCATATGCCTTGCGCAAATAGGGCAAAATCACTATATATAGTACAGTTCAACGTTTGCTTGTACGCCTATCTTGAGACAAACAGTCAAGACAATTCTAATACCAGTGCAAACTTCCATGATGTTTTGCCTAATGGCGGTGCTGGTTGCCCTTGTGGATATGGCATCTGACTTATACATTCCTGTGTTGCCGGAGATTGGCCATATTTTTGGTGTTGATGAATCTTGGGTGGGGGCGACTCTCAGCATTAACTTAATAAGCTTGGCCATTTCGGGTCTGTACTATGGAAGTTTGTCTGACACCATCGGCCGCAAGCCAGTTATTATTGGTGGACTTTTGTTATTTGCCTTGGCTAGCTTTGCCTGCGGGTTTTCTACCAACATCACTCAACTTCTAATTGCCAGGTTTTTCCAAGGTTTGGGTGGAGGTGTTGCTTTTTCAGTGGGGGTTGCGGTTGTGCGTGACCTGTATGAAGGCGGTGCCAAAAGCGCGCAGATGTTTTCACGCATGCAAAGCGTTATAGCGCTGTCGCCAACATTTGCCCCGATTATTGGTGGTGTGATCGGTGCTATGTATGGTTGGTATAGCATTTTTTATGTGTTAGGCGCAGTAGCTTTTGTACTGCTTATTGCAATGATTTTTTATGGGAAAGAAACGCTTCCGCCAGAAAAAAGACGTAAAGGCTTTTCTTTGGGGTTGGGTGACGAGTACAAGTACTTTTTAAAGCGTCCTTTGTTTTTGTGTTATGCAGGTATTCAAATTTTAAGCCTTGGCTGGTTTTGGTCGGAATTAGCGTTCTTACCGCCCTTGTTTCAAGATCACTACGGTGTGGCCGCTAGTTCTTTCGGCTTGTACCTAGGTGTGCTTATGGCAGCTTACATTTTGGGTACATTCTTGAATCAATATTTAGTGAATCATGTTAGTTTAAAAAAACTAGTGAATATTGGTTTGGGGTTATTTTTCCTAACTGCTATCTCTATGTGCTTGGCGCAAGTATTTGCTTTTGTTTCTCCGTGGATTGTGGTGGCGCTAAGGTTTCCGGCAGGTATTGGGTTTGCCCTTGTTTTTGGAAATGCTGCCACTCTTGCTATGGACCAGGAAAAAGAACGAACCGGAAGCGCTGCTGCCCTAATAGGTTCAAGCGAATTACTGGCAGGAGCAATTTGCATTTTTATTATTGGCTTGTTTGAGGCTGAATCCCTTTACCCACTAGCCTTAATGATTGCTGGCTGCACCGTATTTTGTAGTTTGTTTATGCTGAAAGCTAGATGTTTGCAAAAACCGTAGATAATTTTAAATCTGTGGTTTATAATTGCTAATTGTTTTAAAATTTAAACGTATATGTTTTCAGTAATTAGATTTTTTTGTATTTCTTTTTTTTCTTTGTTAATGGCGGCTCAGGTATTGCCAGAAGTTGGTCAGGGAAGCGCCTATCAAAAATTGGGTGTGGCGCTTACGAACAATGAAGCTGCAACAGTAAATTATCTACTTCGTGCTGAAAAAAAATCACTACGATCAACTCAAGACGGTGCTAATTTGGCAATTTTAGCGTGTGCTCGTTTCGATAATGAAGTGCTTTTTAGTAGCTATATGCAACCAAAGCTTCGCACTTCAATGTGTTGTGTTCCATATGTTGACTCAAATTTTTACATTCCAGATTCCAAAGCAATTGAAGATGCACTTGTAGAAATCCTTGAAACGCGTGCCTATCATTGCATTGATGATTATCATTTTTTACAATACGACACAAAAATATTATGCTCGGTTATTAAAAGAGTTGGGGTGAAGATAAGTGATAATATGTCTGAAAAAAACTCAGAAAAATTTGATTGTTTGAACTACTTAGCTGTTTGCATGAAAAAAACTGTTTTTGACGAAGAAACTAAAAAATTTGCTGAAAGACTTGGCTTGTTTGAGTTACCCCGCCATTGGGGTGTGCGTACTGATGAAAGTGTGAAAAATGAATATGCCTTTATGCCTATTGAAGACTAAAATCAACTAGAATTCTAGCATGCGAAAATCATAGATAATTTGAATTTTTTGATTTATAATTGCTAATTATTTAAAAATAGCAGCATATATGTTTTTATTAACTAGATTTTTTTGTGTTTCATTTTCTTTGTTGGCGGCAGCTCAGATATTGCCAGAAGTCGATCCTGGAAATGCCTATCAAAGGCTTAGGGTTGCACTTGATAACCATGATGAACAAGTTGTATTAAGTATAATAAAAGCTGAACAAGATTCGCTAAAGGCAACACAAAAAGGTGTTAATCTGGCAATTTTAGCGATGGTTAGGTACGGAGAACTGGAACTTTATAATGACCTTTTAAGTCAGGAACAGAAATATGCTTTTTTTTGCTGTCTGCAGGTTCAACAATTTGGTTATTTGCCAGATTATACGGGAATAGAAACTGCATATATTGACGCAGCTAAATGCCAGCATAATATTAACTATCTTAAGCAGATTCCTTTACCGGCTAACAGTGCAGAGCGCCTCGCTATATATCGTAAAGCTTTTGATGAAGTAGAAAAATTAGTGGCAGTTAAGCCTGGTTATGTAGAGGTGCTGCTCCACTTAGGTGAGCACATAGAAGAAATGGAAAAACAGAAAACTAAAGCTATGTAATCTGATATAGAAAATTTTGATTGAAGCGTTTGTTGTGCCTGTATGCTCATCCCCTTAGTTGCACCCCTTGCCCAAAACACCTTTTTACGAAATACTCTAATAAAAATTCAAAGGCTCATTCAATGATAGGCATACACGCAGCGACTCGTACCGCAATTGGTGCATTCCAGGGGCAATTCAGTTCCTATTCCGCAACTGACCTGGGTGGTTTTGCATTGCGTGCTGCTATAAAGGCGGCGGGTTTACAAACGGTTGATGAAGTGTTCATGGGCTGTGTGCTGCAGGCGGGGTTGGGGCAAGCTCCGGCGCGTCAAGCATCAATCAAAGCGGGGCTTAATCATAACGTGCCTACCACTACTATTAACAAAGTGTGTGGGTCGGGCATGCGCGCGGTGATGTTTGCCTGCGATAGTTTGCGCCTTGGCAATATTCAAACCGCTATTGCCGGCGGTATGGAAAGTATGACGAATGCACCCTATGCATTGGAAAAGGCGCGCTCTGGGTACCGATTTGGCCATGGAGCATTGCTTGATTTAATGCTGAACGATGGTTTGGAAGATGCTTTCCACAAAAACCCCCAAGGGGGGCGCTGCGCCATGGGTATGTTTGCGGATGATACGGCCGCTGCATACGGTTTTAGTCGCGATGCCCAAGAAGACTTCGCCCGCCAAACTTATGAAAACGCACTGGCGGCACAAGCAGCTGGGGCTTTTCAAGCTGAAATTACTCCCGTTATTTTTACTGACAAAAAAGGCGAAACTACTTTTGACCAGGACGAACCCATTACCAAAGTAAAGCCCGATAAGTTTGGTGCCCTAAGGCCAGCCTTTAAGGCCGATGGTACCGTGACCGCTGCCACTAGTTCATCATTGGCAGATGGAGCCGCGGCGTTGGTGCTTTCCACCAATACAACGGGGGCATTGGCCAAAATTGCGGGCTACACTTCTTATGCACAAACCCCAGAAACGTTTACGACAGCGCCTGTTGGTGCAATTGAAAAACTGTGCGCAGCGCTCGGTTGGTCAATTGATTCGGTGGATGCCTTTGAAATTAACGAAGCCTTTGCCGTAGTGCCTATGGCCGCGATGAAAGCTTTGAATATTCCCCGCGCAAAAGTGAACATGTTCGGTGGTGCCTGTGCCTTGGGACACCCAATTGGTGCCAGTGGGGCGCGCATTATGGTGACGCTTATTAATGTTATGCGTAAGAAAAACTTGAAGCGTGGCATTGCCGTAGCGTGCATTGGCGGTGGCGAGGCGACCGCGATTGCCCTGGAATTATAGGAGAACACTATGCGTTTTTTAGTTTTAGCAATTGTTTTAATGCTGGCGGGTTGCGCCCAGAATTTATCAACCTATCAGGTTCCCAATATTCCATCGAAGGAAGGATTTGTTAAAACCGCTAACGGTCAGCTGTATTACCAAACAATGGGGCAGGGCGACGCTGTAATTGTTATTCACGGTGGGCCTGGAATGGACCAAGGCTACCTATTGCCGGGTATGGCAGCGTTGGCTAAAAAGCACCAGGTAGTGTTTTATGATCAGCTTGGTTGTGGAAGGTCGACCGCCACAGTGATTGATGAGAGTCATATTACGATTAATAGCTTCGTTGAAGATATTGAAACCCTTCGTAAGGCACTGAAGTTTGAAAAAGTCACCATTGTTGGGCATTCCTGGGGCGGTATGCTGGCCATGTATTATGCGGTGAAGTACCCGAAAAATATTAAAAAACTGGTGCTTATGAATACGGTTACCTCGGCTGGTATGGAGGAATTCCTTGATGAAGTTGAAAAGCGCACCATGCCAAGCGCTGGTGAGTTTGAAAAATTAAAGGCGTCTCAGGAATTTATAGATAGTGAACCTCAGGCAATTGCCGAGTATTACCGGTTGTTTTTCCAATATTACTTCCATAACCCGGCAGACCTTGAAAAATTGAATTTGCAATTAGAACCCAAAGGTACGGCGACTGGTGTAAAAGTTGCCAAGATATTAGAAGAATCGATATTTGGAAAATACACAGATCAGCACGACGATTTGCAAAAACTGAAGATTCCCACCCTGATTATTCGCGGAGAAAGCGATGTTATTCCGATGAGTGCTGCCAATAGCATGGCGCATTCAATTAAGGGGTCAAAGCTGGTGGTGCTTAAAAATTGTGGGCATTTCCCGTATATTGAGCAGCCCGCCCAGTGGCTGGAAGCGGTTGAGATGTTTTTGAAGTAATTTTCCGATGTTATAGAACTGGATCCTATGGTCAAGCCATAGGAAAATTAGTGTGGGTGGCGTCGTCTCTGCAGTTTCCCCAGAACTTAGGCGAACAGCACGAAGTGCGTTGTGAGACTTAGTATCTTGGGGGCCAGTGAGTAAATTCCGGATGTTGTAGAAATAAGTGTGGATTGCCACGCTGCGCTCGCAAAGACGACTGAAACCGTCATCACGAAGGAGTGCAACGACTGCGGCGATCCATACTTAGTGGATGCTTCGAGGGGGCCCTGTGAGATGGTTTTTCCCGCCATTAATATTTAATGAACAGCCATTTAAAATGTTTAAAGTGTTTTCACCTTGCGTTTACGAGTGTGAAATATTCAAAATTGAGATCATGCGTTAAAGAAAGTTAACGGTGCTGCATTGACTTTTTGCACAAATTCTTGTATCTATCAACCGTGCAAAAATATGGAGCGTGAAAATGTTAAGGTTTCGAATGAAGATGTTGTCTAAAGAAAATTTAATGGCAAAAACAAGTGATATAGGGTCTTGTTTGAGATTGTTAACAGGGAAACTGTTGATTGTTGGTTTTGTTATGGCAAGTGTTTATGGATCGAGTGGTGCGGGGGAAATTAGTCATAAGGACATCCTATTTTCAGATAAATCAGAACTGCAACTTAAACGGTTAGCTGCGCAAGCTATGAATGCAAATGCAGTATTAGAAAAATCTGCTGAGCTACTTCAGCAACAACTAGCCCTGCAAGAACAAGAAACAAAATTACTCCAAGAACAACTCGCAGCGCAACCTGCACCCAAAACCCCTGTACGTATTAAAAAAAGAAGAGACACCTTAACAGACGCCGTAACTAACCTTACAAGCGGAGTTTTTGCAACACCTCTAAGAGGCATGGATACAAGCGGAATAGTTAGTGCATTAGAAACAGCAGAGCTAACAGGAGATGACGTAAGAGATTATCCTATGCTTTGTGACTTATTTGAAATTCATATTAAAAGAAGAACTCCAACACCTAATAGCGTTACAGCACTGGCTATAACAGACGGAGGGCCTGCAGTTGGTGCGTCTATGGCTCTGGTTAAAATGGGCCCAGAAGAAAAACCTTGTGATGAACCAACTGACTTGAATGATATGTTTAGTTTGTTCAAACGTCGATTAGCTGGTGTTATGGGGCCTGATTTTATGAGATTTTACACAAAAGAATTCGATGTGTTAGTTGTAGCGAGGAAAGCAAGCTCACCAATGAAACATGCTATGCCAGCAGCGCCAGTATTAGACTTGCAAAAAGAAGGCGAAAGATACGTTAAAAAAATTATGAGTGCTATTAAAAGCAGAGAGACACTATTTAATTTAGTTCAAGAATATAGACCATCAGATGAAGAGGGCAGCGAAATGCATGCCATGCTTCATCTAATGTTAGGAACCAATATAAGCGATGCTGCTACTGCTTTTAAACCTACTCAAGATGCTACTACCTTGATTGAAGTTGGTGATCAGCTTAGAGATAAATTCTTTAATACGGCACAATTAACATTCTTCCATTACATGAGTGGTCAAACTAATAAGACAAACGTAAGAGAAATTGTTGCCATAACTAATGGTGGAAGAGGGAAAGCTTTTCCTGATTGTGTGCTTACTGATCTCAATGAACAGCTTTCTGAAATTTTTTATCCACGAAGAGAAACTGGCACTCTTACTTTTACTAAATATGAAATCACAAGAGAACATCGAATGACTGCACAAAGAAGTCAGGGGTTGTTGACATTGGGTGGTTGGGGATTTCCTGTATTGAATTATCTTGCTGAAAGAGCTCTGTGTCCTTTTGGTAGTGCTTCACACCACTTATTAGAAGACGATACTAGCTCTCCAGCTCCTCAAATAGGGGCCTCAAAGCAAATAACTGACGGGGAAGCAAACGCAGAGGAAATGTAACTAATACTCTGGCTTTCTTTCGCCAACATTTGGCAAAGATCCTTCACTTTTTTGCATCCATGGCCGCCAAAATTAGGGCGGCCTTTTTCTTGCCCATTCGTTTTACAATCTCTTTTAAAATGCACAGAAAAAAGTGTGGATTGCCACAGCCCTGCGGGCTTCGCAAAGACGAGAACCGTCCTCACGAAGGAGAGCAACGACTGCGGTGATCCATACTTAGTGGATGCTATAGAACTGGACACCGTGGGGTGAGTCATGGTGAAACTTGGTGGGCTGGACCTTCGTGGCACGCTTTTGAATCTTCTTGTGGCCTCCCACATTTTCACCGCTGCTCTCACCCTACTGTGCCCAGTTTTATTACTTCATAACGCAGTGTTAGGGTTTTTTTACGCACCTTCGTGTCGCCCCTGATGAGGCGCAAAGCGCCGATATTCGGGGGTCCCGATTCCCGCATTCAGCCTTAAGGGCCTCGCAGGAATGACAGAACTTTGGGCTAAACTAATCGTCCTGCAAAAACTTGCACACTGCGTTTCATATTGAAATTATTCACTGGATCCCTACGCCCTTTCAGGGCTCAGGATGACGGTAGTAGGCGTCATTATGAGGAGCCAAAGGCGACGTAATAATCCAGTGAGTAAAATCCAGATGCTATAGGACTGGATTCAGATCAATCGCGGAACGACGAAGTAGAAATTATTCACTGGATCCCTACGCCCTTTCAGGGCTCAGGATGACGACTCCTTTTGGACACGACAGGGCACATCATCCTCTATCCCGCCCCGATGATGCACATCCGCCACACCCAAAACACCATACTACCCCCCCCCATTCAATATAGTTTACTAAAATTGCTATTTGTGGCAGTTTATTGCTAAGTATAATTTTTAAGGGAATTTTAAAATGAAAAAAAATCTATTGCTTAGTTTGTGTTTAGGTACTGTGTTTGCGGTTGCAAGCCAAGCAAGTGCAAGCAGCTGTCAAATCAATTCAGGTGCTTATGCGGGTATTAGCGCTGGTGTTTCTACTTTGACTGGTAGTGGCGAATTTACTGCAAAGAACTCGGCTGGTATTTTTAGAGACGTAAGTGCACCCAACAAACTATCAAAAAGCTCTGCTGCAGCTGCACTTTTTGGTGGATATGCTATGAAATTCGGTAGTTTTTTTACAGCGGCTGAACTTTTTTATCAATTTGATAATCTAAAGAACACCAATGAATTTGAGCTTATTTCTTTGAATAAAGACAAAAAAGTTGAAACGAAATCATCAGGTTCTTACGGTGCTGCAGTTCATTTAGGTTTTTTGCCTTCAAATAATTGCGTACTTTATGCTATAGCTGGTCTTGATGTTAGGCAGATTAAAGTGAAATTTTCTGAAAGTGCATCTCCTATAGATATTTATGCAACTGTTAATAAGAAATGCACAAGCATCGCTTTTGCGCCTGGTGTAGGTGTTCGTTTTAGCCTTACTAAAAACATAAGTCTCAGAACAGAATATAAATATGCTATGCACCGCATTAAAAAACTTACTGGTACGGCTACAAATCCTAATGGCGGAGCCGATACTGTTACTATGAAATCTTCACCAAAAGTACATTCATTTAATCTTGGTGTGGTTTACAGTTTTTAACTATTAAACAGCTTAAAATTTCTTAAAAATCCGCCTAATATAGTTGGCGGATTTTTTTTTATCTTCAAAATCATAAAAAACAACTTGCTTTTATATGAAAAAAGATGTATATAATAAAACTATCGTTTTCTTTCTTGAAACTATTTATTTATCAAGAATTTAAACAGGCAAATACTTAACGTGTTTGTGTTTTATTTAAAGCTTTAACTGAAATACGGAGATAAATTATGAAAATAACTCAAATATTAGGCTTGGCACTTTTAACTGCTTCTACTTTTGCAAGTGCAAATGCTGCAACAGTAAGCGATCCATTATATGCAAACAAGTCTGAATTGCAACTTAAAAGAATGCTTGTTGCACAATATGGACGCCCATTAGCTACAGCTCATCATGCAGCTATGGCTGGAGATGCTGAGCAATTCTCACAGGATGCTCATGCTAATGACTTTAATGCGACATTTGATGCTTTAAAAGCAAAATTTGTTGCAGCATTTGTAGCACAAATTGCACATTTGGGCGCTGGTAATATACTTGATGCTGCTGTTCGTCATGATGGTTCGCCAGTTGCTGGTATTACTGCTCCTGCTGATCAATCAGAAGGTGCTTTTGCTGCTGCATTTAATGCTTATGTAAATGCTCCTGCTTTTGACTTAGCTGCGTCTGGTGTGGTGGCTCCTGCTACTGCTGCTCAGAAATCAAGCTTAAAGCGTATTGGAAAATTCTTTAAAGATGTTAATGAAGCACTATTTGTTAGAGCTGAAACATTTTTAGATAATATAATTGCTGGTCCTGCTGGTACTGTTATGTTTGTAGCTCCGGCTCTTCTTGATGGTTCGAATGATGCTAATGGTATAGCAGGTCCTGCTGACGGAACTAAAGGAGAGTTTATCGATGCATTAACTCGTGCTTTAGCAAACGTAGAATAGTTTAGTATATTCCGTGAAAAACCCCCTCTTAGAGGGGGTTTTTTTTGTGTAAGTTATGGTTTACCATGGGACGTTAGTAACAAAATATTTAAATATTGACCCAGTTAAAGGCGTCTATATTTTTAACACACAAGGAAGGATATACGTTATGAAATCCCTTAAGATAGTACTTTTAATTGGTCTTGGCATCACGGCTTTAAACTCAGCTACAGAAATAAAACATACAGATAAAATGTTTGTTGGTAAAAGTGAACTTGAGCTTAAAAGAATGGCAGCAGCAGTAATGAATGAAAACGCTATGTTAAAAGCAGGCGGAGGTGGTGCTGGCCCAGCGTTACCTTCTGAAATACGAGCTTTGGTGCAGTGTGTAAACACAAATACTTGTGATCCATACATTGCACTTGCAAAAGAAAAAATTAAGGCAGAGTTGGCGAAAAATACTGTGATTCCTGATGCTACTCCTAATAAGGTTGGGCTTGTTGGTCAGCTCAGTGCATTTATAGACACTTTGAACAATGGTAATTTAGGTGTTGCTATTCCAGGTGCTGGTGCAGTAGCAGCAGGTGGTAATCCTGCAGCAAATGAAGTGAAGACTTTAAATGCGCTTAAGTGTGCGATAGACGTTGCTATGGTGCAAAAGGTAAATGTGGAAATGGATAGAATTGCCTTTGCCGGTGCGCCACAAATAAAAGAGGCACTTATGGCTGTTTTTGCTGGTCGTTAAGTTAAGTCGATAATATTCACTGGACCCTTACGTCGCTGCGCTCCTCAGGGAGACGGTGGGGGTGAAAATTCGCTCCTCATGATGACGGATTCTCGTCATCCTGAGCCCTGCAAGGGCGTAGGGATCCAGTGATTAATATCAATTTTGTACATATGCCGAATAGATGAACCAAAAGCAGCCTGCAGTATACATTGTTACCAATCAACAAAACGGTACACTTTATACTGGGGTGACTTCGAATCTTATCAAGCGTGTATACGAACACAAAAATGGCTTAATTGATGGGTTCACCAAAAACCATGACTGCAAGAAGTTAGTGTATTATGAAATCCATGAAACAATGGAATCAGCAATTGCGCGCGAAAAACAAATTAAAAAGTATGCCAGGAAAAAGAAACTTAAGCTTATTGAAGCGGTGAATTTGCAGTGGGCAGATTTATATAGCGGAATAGTTTGACTGGACCCTTACGTCGCTGCGCTCCTCAGGGAGACGGGGTGGGGGAATGCGCTCCTCAAGGAGACGGTGGGGGGGAGGATTCGCTCCTCATGATGACGGATTCTCGTCATCCAGAGCCCTGCAAGGGCGTGGAGATCCAGTGCATAACATCAACCTATAGTGCAGCGATGTGTTGCTGTATCTCAAAAATGCCCATTTTACGTTCTGCTGAGGTTAAAATAACTTCCGGGCGGGCTGCTGAGTGTTTTGCCAGTTCTTCTTCCATGGTGGCTTTTAGGTTGGCATGGGCAGCCAGGGGGATTTTGTCAGATTTGGTAACCAGAATTTGGTAGATACAGCCTAGCTCATCAAGATAGGTCATGATTTCAATGTCATTTTTCTTGAACCCATGGCGGGCATCAATAAGCAGGAACACACGTTTTAGCTGATCACGTTCATTAAGGTAAGCGGAAATTAGGTCTTCCCATTGATATTTTAACTTCAAGGGCACATTGGCAAAGCCATAGCCTGGCATATCAACCAGCATTAACCTGTCACCAAGATTGAAAAAATTCAACTGCTGAGTTCGCCCGGGGGTGTTTGAGGTTCTGGCAATGGTGGTGCCAATTAACGCATTCAATAGACTAGATTTCCCCACGTTAGAACGTCCCCAAAAGGCAACCTCTGGGAACGGGAACTGTCGCATGAATTTCATGTCAGGAACCCCTGCAACAAATGTGCAAGGATTCTTGAAAAGGGTCTTGGCAGCCTGAACTACTTTTGGGTCATTCGTTTGGTTATAAACCACTGTTGTGCCATCGATAAAAGGTTGTTCCATGTCCAGTACACTACTAGGCCTGCTGGGAAGCTTGCGAACAAATAGGTGAACATAATCGGCATAATCATCATGACTTTTGCCTGGGTAGGGTCGGCTGGTTGCGGATTCATGCGTTGTTGAATCACCATGGTAGCGCCCATTAGCAATGGCCAAATACCAATTTGCAAGAATGATGGGGGGTCAAATGGTAGCAATCCAAATAAGTTCGCAAAGGATGTTGGATCTGGCGCTGATAGGTCATGAATCCAACCGAAAAATGGTGCATGGCGCATTTCAATGCTGACGAACAATACTTTGTACAAGCAGAAGAAAATTGGTGCTTGAATTAGTACAGGCAGGCAGCCACCCGCAGGGTTCACCTTTTCTTTTTTATACAAGGCCATTAATTCTTGGCTTAAGCGCGCGCGGTCATTTTTGTATAGGTTTTGAATTTGCTGAATCTTTGGCTGTAGGTTTTTCAAGCGCGCCATTGAACGGTATGACTTTGTGGCCATAGGGAACAATATCAATTTAAACAAAATTGTTAGGGCTAAAATTGCTAGGCCTAGGTTGCCCAAGAAATCTGCCAAAAATTCTAATGCATAGAACAATGGTTTGGTTAGGAAATAGAACCAGCCAAAGTCGACAGCTAGGTCAAAATGCTCTACGCCTACTTTTGGTTCATAACCATCTAGCATGCGCAAAACCTTGGCGCCTGCAAACACGTGGTATGTGTAAGTTGAGGTTTCTTTTGGTTTTACATTAATAGGTGCTGCACTAAATTGTGCAGTGTACGCATCGTTTTTATGGGCATAGTCAACTTGGACAACTGATTTTGGGTCAGGAATTAAGCTTACCAACCAAAACTTATCGGTAAAGCCGATCCAGCCACCGGTTGACTGCTGAGTTACAGGGCTTTTGGTTAGGTCATCGTAAGAGCCTTCAAATAGCTTTGTGTTGAAATGACCAATTGGTCCTTCGTGAAGAATAAAAAATCCTTGTGATTTTGGGGGATTTTTTCGGCATATTTGCGCCGTTGGTTGAAGGCTTACTTCTTTATCACTGAGGTTGGTGACGTTGTCGGTAACGGTCATCATGTATTGATCATCAATACTAATTACGCGTTCGAATTTAATGCCACGGTCGTTAAACCAAACCAGGGTAATGGGGGTTTTTGTGGTTAATTTTGTGTTTTCACCAGTCATTTGCCAGTTGGTAGTGTCATTTGGCATTGTGCCGGCATCGCTGTTGTTTGCTGCTTTCCATCCGCTTGAAACGCTATAGCCATTTTCGCCATTTGGGTTTTGCAACAGGCGAATCATAGGGCTGGTTTGATCAGGCGTTTCTTTGTATTTTACTAATAAAACATCATCAAGCACGGCGCCGACTTGGCGAATGCTGCCTTGAATCGTGTCGGTTATAATCCCAATTCTTGCGGACTGACTGATTGCCTCTTCAGGGCTAATAACCGGAGCTGTTTTGCTTGGTTCAACTGCTGCTTGCTGAGCAGGCTGGGCGATGTTCGCTTTTTGTTCTTGGGCAATCTGTTCGAATTTTGGCTTATCATAAAACTGAGAAAAGCCAAGCATTATAACAACGGATAAACCAACGGCTAATATTAAATTACGATTTTCATTCATGCGTGATGTGCTCTTTTTAATTTAGGTGAACGGCTTGAATTTGCCGGATTTATTGAATCAATAAGGGTTAGGTCGGGTTGTGGTGTTTCAGAAAAAGAATCTAGGATCGGGGATGAGGCTGGAAACGGAACCGGGTCATACGGAGATGCGGACTTGTTGAATGGGTTGCATCGTAGCAATCGTTTTAACGTCATCCACAGACCTTTTGCTACCCCATGACATTCTATGGCAGATATTGCATATCGGCTGCAGGTTGGGGTGAATTTGCATGCTGGTGGCAAAAATGGAGACACAAGCCAGCGATACAAATAAATGAAACTAACGACGAAGCGTTTCATGGGTCCAATCCTGGTTTTTTTGCAGTTTTCCTAACATTTCATCCCATTGTTTTCGAATGTCTATAAAGTCTAGGTCAAAAATCTTACTTCTGGCAACAAGAACTATGTCATAGGCAAAAGGTGTTGAATTCT
>CAYUNR010000018.1:0-26852 GCA_964446295.1 uncultured Candidatus Finniella sp.
AGCTGGTTTGTTCTTTGTGGGTACTGCATATGCACCTCAAAAACCACCAGCAAAAACACTAGATCAAAATTATGCAGAAGCTCTTCCAAAAGTTGAGGCAGCTCCATGGCCAGCATCTGGAGATGCTGAAAAGCCTAATACTGCTAACAAAAGCCATGTTATACAGGCAGCAACATGTCTACCTAAGCCCAAAGGCCAAAAGGTAACTCACAAATGGAGCAACCATATGGGCAGATGCGTGCAAATGGCATAGTGCTTAATTTTTGATTTATTTCTGTGAAAATTCTCTAGGACACGTGCCTGGAGAATTTTTTTGTGGCACTGCTTGATCGTAGTTAATCACTGTATCAATTTTTGCATCATGATGTTCTGTTGGTAAATCATCTAACAAGGCCCAAGAAAATGCTAAACTTATTGTGCGTACTGGATGCTGACTTAAGTAACGGTCATAGTGTCCTTTCCCTCTTCCAAGGCGCTTGCCACTTTTTGTAAAAGCAAGACCTGGTACAACTAATAAATCAGGCACAACTAAAGGTGCCGTTTGCGATGGTTCGAAAATCCCAAAGGATTTTTCGCTTAGCATGTCTAATGAATCAACTTTATGAAAAGTAATAACATCTCCTGTAATGCGTGGATAAGCTGTGCCAATTTGAAGTTCTTGGCATTTTTTAAAAACAGAACTTAAATCAACTTCGTGGTTGATGGCAGCATATAGCCCCACACAGGTTGGTTTGCTAGATAATACTGTGTTCCAAAGGGTTTTTAACAAAAAATCTTCTTCTAGTTCTTTTTGCATTATATCGACAGAATGATTTTTAAGGAGATTTCTTAATTCGATTTTGTTCATAAAAGTAATTCTTTACGGCTTTCTCTTGAAATATTATGCCGAAATGGCTATATACACTATATATAAAACCTAGAATTGATTCAATAATGACATTAAAAACAATTTTTGTATTATGTTTAATATTAAACATTTTTGGTGCTGACTTTCAATTAGAGCGTGAGGTGGGTCATGAATGTTTTATCCAACGTCTTTTACATCGAGATCAAAACATATCTCTTACTCCAGAAGAAGAGGAATCCATTCGCCAACATTACGCTGACTTGGGTCTTCTTGGTGGAGCTTCTTTGCAAAGAGCCTATGCTTTTAAAAAGTTATGGAACCAAGTAAACGATATATCACCGGCAAGACTTCATGAAAAGAAGTATGTTTATAAGCTAAGGTCGTTGGTGAAATTTGCAGGATGGTCTTCGGCAGCTCAAGATGCAATGAACTACACAAATGCTACTTATGCAGACATTGCTAGCCTAGTGCACTTGGTGATAAATCATGATCCAAAAAATGATTTAAAAGTGGGATGGGCTCGCTTAAAACGCCTTGCTCTTGAGTCTGAGATGGCTGAAATTCCTCTTGGGAGTGATACTTATACTATTGATGCTTATAACCTAGCTGATCCAAGAAAGTCTGAAAGAAGAGATATCTGGGAAAAGTTGAATGATCTTGAAAAAGGCCCAAAAGTTCGCTTTATAGAACAAGCTCAACTTATTTCTGTATGCGGATATTCCCCTAATAACGATAACAGAATAAATGATTTATTATTAGCAAAAACCCTAATGAATAAGTATTTTGATTTAGCTCCGCAACAACGTAAAATGTTTAATGAAGAAGGTCACAGGGCAAGAGGGGTGAAAAGGCAAGCTCCCGCAATAATGTCGGCACTTCAAGTTGCTGCGAATCCACAAGACGCTATGAATTTAAAAAATGTTTTGAGGATGGCCTCAGCTGCTCCGCGTACGAGTGATTCTGAAGAGAAAGAAAGAGCGAACAGAACAAAAAATGCTATTGATGCAGAATTAAGGAGCTTAGGAGCTTTGCCAACTGAAGTTGCTGCAGAGCCAGTAGCAGAACACTTATCCGACGATGAAGATATGGAGCCTGTAGCAGCACCTGTGCTTCCTCCACAGCAGCAAAGAAGAAGGCTTGGTTGGGGGGATGCTCTTCAGGCAGATGCGTTTGCAGTAGTAGTGCCACCAGCAGTACCTGTTAGAGACGCATTTGAAACAGAGTCAGAATCAGAAGATGACGAAGACATGGGCAATGGGCGTGTGCTGAATATCCCGGGAATAAAGAATCCAAGAGCAGGCGCTGTTACTGGCGCGCTTGTCAGAGGTCCATTGACTGATTCAGAAGAAGAATCAGAATCTGACGATGATGCTTCAGACAGTGATGCTTTTTCTGTAAGAGGTGGAGGGGCAGGGGCAGGCGCTGCGGCTGGTGCACCCGCTATAGCTCTTTCATCTGATTCTGAGGAAGAAGTATCTGATGATGAAGAAGAATCAGAGCACGCACATATAGCTGAACGTTTATCTAATGCTCAAAAAAATCAAATTGTTAACTTTCTTGAAGCAAGAAGAGACAGCAGAAACAACATGACTTACGCAGAAATTGCTGAAATAGTTGGTTGTAAAGATACACAAGTTAGTAAATATGTAAATAAACACAGACCAGACCTTTCATCTTCCACAATACAAAAGGATGAATTAGCAGAGAAACAGAGAAAATTAGAAAAAGCTGCCGAATTTCTTGAAGCAAGAAGAGACGGTAAAAACAACATGACTCACGCAGAAATCGCTAAAAGGCTTGGTTTGACTGCTAAGGAAATTGCTAAGTATACAAGCAGGCATAGGCCTGATCTTCGAATTTACACAAAAAGTGTGAATTCGTTAACGGATGTCCAAAAAGAAATGATTAAAGAAATACTAACTAAAGATATAAACACCCCCCACAAAAAAGTAGCAAATATGGTCGGCTGTATATCAACCCAAGTTTCGAAATATGTTAATGACCATACACCACTGCTTAAAAAAAAGAGGTTACAAAGCTACTCTCGCCGAAGCCAAGAAGAGATCTATGCAACAGATCGTCAAATTTTAGAGATTATTCTAGCTAATCCCCAAAAAAAGGGGCAAGAAATACGCTCTCAATTGCAGCTGAGTTCAGATCAGTTCAATGCTTTTTTAAGAAGGTACCCTGGTGTGAATTGGCATAACCAAAAAAGGAAAACTAATGCCGAAAATCACTTGAAAGAATTGCAACGACATGGTAAAAGTAAAAATTAAAGAGTGTAGGTAAATAATATGGCCAAGAAAACAGCAACACTAAATATTAAGCTTCTAAGCTCAGCAGATACAGGTTTCTTTTATGTTACGAAAAAGAACCCACGCAAGAAGCCTGAAAAGCTAGAACTTAAAAAGTATGACCCAGTTGTACGTAAGCACGTAGTATTCCGTGAAGCAAAAATAAAATAAATTTCATGAGATTTATTGCTCCTGTTTTAGGGCTGGTGAAATATGCTTTCATCAGCCTAATTTTTTTTAGTAATGTATTTTCCAGTACTGACCCAAAGCTTTTAGCTAAGCTTCAGCCATATGTTGTCAGCATAAAATCACGCAGTATTGTTGCAGCATATGGTGATGTTTCACCCACGGCTGGGACTGGCTTTATTGTTGATGCTAAAAAAGGTTATATTTTTTCAAACGCTCATGTAGCAGCTGGAAACAAAGTAATTGCTGAATACCTAGCAACGCTTTCTTCTGGTAAAGAAATTCCTTTGAAACTTATCTACAGTGACCCCACAGCTGACATAGCTGTCTTTCAAGGTGATTTAAAAGATATGGGGATAACTGAAGATTTATCTCTTAGCTGTGACCCAATTCAAACTGGTGCAAATGTGCTAATCATTGGGAAAAATGAAAATCGCCATTTTTCAACACAAACAGGTGTGGTAGCAAACCCTAATGAAATAGAAGGGCATCTTCCTCAACATGCAATGCGTATTAGTTTAAATATGCAGGGTGGGGGAAGTGGCTCCATGGTTTATGATGTTGCTTCTGGTAAGGTTATTGGAATAATTTTTGCGTCAAACATGGCAACCAGTGCTTTTGCACTTCCTATAGCCTATGGAGTAGAGATACTAGAATCTCTTAAAGCCGGCAAAGAACCAAAGCGCTTTTCCTTGGGGGCAATTTTTACGTATTCATCTTTGGGTGACTTAGTTAAGTATTATAGTTTTCCAGAAGACAGTGCAGCAGAGTATGCAAAGAATTACCCAGAAGCTTTTCATCGTGCATTGAAGGTGCAGTGCATTATGCCTGATAGTCCTGCCGAAGGTGTATTAGAGGCGGGAGACTGCATTCTTGAAATTAATGGGCAAGAAATTGGTCCAAATTTATACAAGCTAGATCAAGTTATTAATGAAATTGGGGCTGCCAATAAAAAAGCAAAAGTTTCAATTATTCGTTACGGCAAAAAAATGAAATTATCTATAGCTCCTTACAATATGAACGATCGTCAAGTTAAGCGTATGGTTGTATTCGGTGGTGCTACATTTTTTGAAGCTGATGATGTGATGATCCGTCGTTCTGGCCTAAAGGGTAAAAACCGAGTGCTTATAACCAATGCACGTTTGGGAAGTGGTTTCATTGAAAAACTTCCAATGTTCCCTGGGTCTAATCATGCACTGATCTGTGTTGAAAAACTGGGGAATCATGACATTTTCACTCTTGATGATGTGATTAAAGCCATTCCTTCATTAATTAAAAGTGGTCATTTTACAATTGCTTTTAGGAATTATGGTATTAAAATTGGTTACGATGAAAAAATTATTTTCAACCAAGGACGTTTGCTAGAAGAAATTAATGTCTTTGAACAAGACGGTGGCGCTGAGGAGTTCTATTTTGATAATAAGACTCATGCTTGGGCGGTTAATCGTTTGGCTGGATAAGCTGTAAAATCGTAATTTGGCATTTTCCGTAAACTCGTGGTTTTTGTGCAGTAAAGCTTTCGTGATTGACAGTTGTCGCTTCTTTCCGTTGTTCAACAACTACAATTCCATTTTCAGATATAAGTTTTTTTTCTAATAAGTAATCCAGCGCTTTAATTTCCAGTCCTTTGTCATAAGGTGGGTCCAGAAATATCAAATCAAATGGGGCTGCTTTCAGCTGAAAAATATTATTAGTTATTGAAATATCTGCATAATTAGCTTTTGTGTTCAAAACATTTTCTTTAATAATTTTTTGTGCTTGAGAGTTATTTTCACAAAAAACAACTGATTTAGCTCCACGAGAAAGAGCTTCTAAACCTAAGGCACCTGAGCCTGCGAATCCGTCTAAAACGCGTAGGTTGTTAAAATTAAGCATGTTTGTGAGTATGTTAAAAACGGCTTGGCGTAGTCTGTTAGATGAAGGTCTAGAAACAGATTCTGGAGGTAACTTTAAATGCTTACCCTTAAACAGGCCTGCACAAATACGCAGCATTATAAACCATGTTCACTAATTTTTTTGTGAAGGGTGTTGCGGTTAATCCCAAGAACTCTGGCTGCTTTTGCTTTATTACCTTTTACAGCGTGGAGTGTCTGTTCTAGAAGGGGACGTTCTACTTCCTGAAGCACAGTATTATAAAGACTTGAATCGGTAATATTATCACCTTGTGTTGTGAAATACTGTTTCACCATTTTTTCAATAACTGCTGCAATTCCGGTCATAATTTATATTAATTCTGTTTGTTGGTTGTAAAAATTTCGAACGAGTTCTCGCATTTGTATAGGGCACTCAGTTTGATTAACGTGTACCCTATATTCGGCAGAATCCTTAAGTCCTTTACTGTACCACCCCAAATGTTTGCGAGCAATCTTGACACCGCCCTCAGCACCATATAAGTGTAAAATATCTTCAAAGTGACCAAGAATAATTTCTAGCTGTTCTTCAAGAGATGGATCTTTAGGGGTGGCCCCGGTTGTTAAGTAATCGTGTGCTTGTTTTATAAACCAAGGGCGACCATATGCACCGCGACCAATCATCACTCCATCAGCTCCGCTTTGTTCTAATAAATTTTTAGCATCTTCAACGGTGACAACATCGCCATTGCCTATAACAGGGAGCTTTATGGCTTCTTTTACCGAGCGTATAAATTTCCAGTCGGACCTTCCATTATATAGCTGACAACGTGTACGGCCATGAACCGTAATCATTTGAATACCTAAATCTTCAGCTATTTTAGCTAGCTTTGGAGCATTGCGACTATTATCATCCCAACCTGTACGCATTTTAAGGGTTACAGGGACCTTTACTGCTTTTACTGTTGCTTCAATAATTTTTGCAGCTAAAGATTCATTGCGCATTAAGGCTGATCCGGCGTGCCCATTAACAACTTTTTTCACAGGGCAGCCCATGTTAATATCTATAATTTTAGCGCCCAAGTCTTCGTTTAATTTTGCTGCTTCGGCCATAACTTCAGGTTCGCAACCTGCCAGTTGAACTACCATAGGCTCTTCACCATGAGCTTGAATCATGCGCATGCTTGCGCGTGTTTGGCGAATCCTTGCCTGGCTAGCAATCATTTCTGAAATAACGAGTCCGGCACCCATTCGTTTTACAAGACTTCTGAATGCCATATCACTAACACCCGTCATGGGTGCTAGGAATACGTTCATATCAAGGCTGATGGAGCCAATGTTAATTGTAGAGTGCATGTTTTATAAGCTACGGCAAAAGTGCTTAAAAAACAAGCAAAATGGCAAGTTATTTTTTATTTGCAGAACTTTCGTCATTATTTAGTTCTAGATTCTCTGCAGTCTTTTGCTTTTCAGTCTTCTTTACTTCTTGGTAAGGAGTTGTGAAAAGGAAGCCAGATAGGCCGCCAATGATACCACCGCCTATTACATCGCCCCAATAGTGACGACGTGCATGTACGCGAGTATAACCAACGTAAGAAGCTGCACCTATGGATGGTACTCCATAAGCTGCACCGTAGCGCATTCCCAGGAAAGATGCTCCGCTAAATGCTAAGCTTGTGTGTCCAGATGGAAATGAATACTTTCCACCTTTTGGTCTTTTTTTGTTAAAAGCGAGCTTTAATCCCCAAGTTGCTGCAGTTGAAGCGGCAACGCTGTAAAAAAGTTGTTTCATACCTTCTGTGTCGTCTTTACCAAAAGCAATCAAAAGAGATGTAACAGGAATGGTTATTTGAATAACATCTCCTGCTGTTTCAGTTTTACTGCGTTTTCTAGCTTCAAGAGAGGAAAGGCTGATTAAACTTATGATTAAACATATGAAGATTGGCTTTAATTTATGCAAAAACATCTGACTAATAAATAAAATAATTCTTTGAATATATCAAAACATATCAAAACCTGAAACTAAAAAATGATTAATCCAACGTAATTTAAATTTTTTTCAAAAAGTATTTGCGGTTCAGTGAAATCCAAAATTGCTCACAAATTTAAGATTTTATCTGTTATTGTGCAATCTGTGTTTAGAAATTGTGACAGCAATGGTTTTTAAAACGTTTATTTTAATAAAATTTTAACTATTTTTTTTCTAAATTAAAGTTATAACCCCTAATGAAATCTAAAATTATGCGAAATGATATATCAGATAGTGAATGGAAAGCTCGGTTGGAATTAACAGCAGCGTATCATTTGGCTGGAATGTATGGTTGGACAGATTTAATATATACACATTTTACAGCACGTGTGCCTGATCAACCTGGTTGTTTTTTAATTAATCCTTTTGGTTTACATTTTCATGAAGTTACGCCAACCAACTTAATTAAGGTTAGCTTCGACGGGGAAATATTAAGCGATACCATTCACGAGATTAATCCAGCAGGTTCAGTTATTCATGGTGCTACCCATGCTGCAAGACCAGATATTGGTTGTGTATTGCACTTGCATACAATTAACGGTGTTGCTGTTAGCTCTGTAAAAGAAGGACTTTTACCAATTTCTCAGCATGCTTTACATTTATTTGGTGAGGTTGCATATCATGACTATGAGGGCATCGCGATGCGAGAAGATGAAAAAGTTACAATTGTTCGTGACCTAGGCGAAAAAAAAGTAATGCTTTTACGTAATCACGGCTCTTTGACCGTTGGAACAACTATTCCTGAAGCGTTTATGCTAATGTACATGCTTGAAAAAGCAGCTGAGATTCAGGTCAGGACCTTAGCTCAAGGGCTTCCAATATGCACTATTCCAACAGAAGTTTGTGTAAGAGCACACGAACAAGCACTTTCAAAACGTGCAGTTCATTTGAAATTAGAGTGGCTGGCGTTATTACGGTTACTTGATACGCCATACGTTCGTCCTTTACTTAATGCTGCGTAACTTTCAAAATTAGCAATTTATTAACTTTTAAGTGGTAACAATAAAAGTATGAAATGATTTTTTTAAGTAAATGGAGAAATATATGAAAAAGATAACAATAGCTCTTGTAGCTGCAGTATTAATGAGTGTTTCATGTGTTGATGCAGCAGTAGCACCAGCTAAGCAACCAGGCATGATGAGTAACATGATGAATTATGGTAAAAAAGCGATGGCAGGAGCTTCTAAAGCTTCTAAAATGGGAGGTCAAGCAGTGGCAGGAGCAAAATCTATGATGGCTCCAAAAGCTCCTGTAGCAAATGCGCCAGCAGCTCCAGCGAAACCAGGAATGATGAGCAGTATGTTCAACAAGGCAAAAGCAGGTGCCCAACAAGCAGCTGGTGCTGTAAGAGCAAGAATGCCAGGTCAAAAAAAATAAATTAAGTACATGTTTTAAATGGAGATTTAAATGAAAAAAGTATTTTTAGCTCTTATGACTGTAGCATTAATGAGCGCCGCAAGTGACGTATCTGCAAGGGGTGGAAAAAATAAGAACGCTGTTGCGAAACCAGCAGTAGCAGCTCAAGCAAATCCTGCTGTTGCTGCTAATAAGCAGCAGCCAAAATATGCAAATAAAGCAGAAAAAAAAGCCGCAAAACAACAAAGAAGACAAGCTAGAAAACAGGCAGCTGCTGTTCAAACGCAAGCTGTAAAACACTAACAATTTAAATTTCTTGCAAAACAGTCTTAGATTTAATTATCTAAGACTGTTTTATTTTATGCTATTTTGCCTTTTCTATTGGACTTTATTTTTTGTATTGTTTCAGGTGTTACGCGCAAGAAATACCGTTCTGGAGAACGTAGATCAACTTCTTGTACATTTTGTACTGATAATCTTTGCTCAGTTAAAAGAAGCTCAAGCAAAGCAAGACCTTGGTTTAATGAATGGTCTGAAAGTTTTACTAGTACGCCGCCTACTAAATAGATATTCCAACGTCGCTCATGTACACGCGATAATGCTTGAAGATTTTTTTGTATATTTGGAAATTTCATTAAGACTTTTAAAATATCGGGAGATTTTTGAGGTGCACCTTCACCAACTACCAGCGGTAAAACCCCATAATGTCGATGATCTTTTGTAAGAATGGCTGAGCCGTCTTCGTCAACTAAATTGAATTGATTATGGTGCTGCCATATGGCTATAGGATGCCGTTCTTCAATTTTAATATGAACAATGTCTGGCAGACTTCGTACAACAGTAGCACGGCGAATCCATTCTAGTTTTTCAAGCCGAAATCTTGTTTGTTGAAGGTCAATTGAAAATATAGAATCCCCACGATTAATTTTTAAAGCTTTCATTAAATCTTGTTGTTGAGTGTGAATTCTGCCTTGCACAACAATTTCTTGTACTTTAAATCCCAACGATGCAGTGAATTTGTGGACTCCATCCACTGTGTTTGAGTATACTTTTTGTGGATATCCTTGAAACCACGAACCACAAACTGTCGCTATAATAATAAATCCAAGAAAATATTTAAAATAATCAGCGTATACTCGCATTGTACGAGCATTTTTCTTTTTGTTTACCTTGCGGGTAGACGTAATTTTATTCGATTCATTCTTTGAGCGCTTTGCTAAAAGAGTATTTTTTTTTCTGATAGGGATTAATCGCATTTGGCGCTTGCTACCATTCTTTTTACTAGTTCAGCAAAGGAAATGCCTTGGCTTTTTGCAATTTGTGGCGCTAAAGATGTGGCTGTGAATCCTGGTTGTGTGTTTAATTCTAACACACTGAATATATCTCCATCGAACATCATATCTACTCTTGCTAATCCTCTGCATCCTAATGCCTTATAAGTTTTTAAAGCAGTTTCTTTAGCAAGATTTTCCATATCTATACTAATTGGGGCAGGGCACAGGAATTTAGATTCTCCAGGCACATACTTCGCTTGGTAGCTAAAAAAAGAAAAATTTTCTTTGGGACATATTTCGATAGTTCCCAATGGAGTTTCATCAATCACAGCCACATGAATTTC
Source organism: uncultured Candidatus Finniella sp. (assembly GCA_964446295.1). Lineage (GTDB taxonomy): Bacteria > Pseudomonadota > Alphaproteobacteria > Paracaedibacterales > CAITNM01 > CAITNM01. The sequence goes on from CAYUNR010000018.1 coordinate 10,181, forward strand.
ACGTTGTTTTAAGTATTCTTGTATTATACATTCATTGCCAAATGCCCACTCTTGTTGCAGTTGTTTCCATTCACTGTCGGATGAAATAATTTTAATGCCTACGCTAGAGCCTTCATTAATAGGTTTTGCCATGCACGGATATGTTATAGGGCACTTAGCCGTGTTTGCTAAATTTATTTTTACAGTTTCGGGAGTAGGAATATTATTTTCTTTGAAAATTTGATAAGAGGTCCATTTGTCCATAGCATTTGTCGATGCTAAAACTCCTGAATGTGTATAAGGAATATTCAATTTATTCAAAATACTTTGTACTGTTCCATCTTCACCAATGGGGCCATGCAAACAATTAAAAACAACATCCGGTTTGGTTTCTTTTAGTTGCGTAATAAGTTCATTGAGATCACTTGGTAGGTCAATCGTTGATGTCAAAAAACCAAGTTCATTAAGTGCTGAAAGGGTAGCGTTCCCTGAATTTAAAGAAACTTCTCGTTCTTTTCCAGAACCACCTAGTAAAACTGTAACGCTTTTCATAACAACACACATGACTTGAATGTGCACATACTACAAAAAAAAACTGATATAGAAAACTAGTCTTTGCGAAATAACGCAAAAAATATTATTTAGCATTTTAATAAAATATAAATTTAAATAATGAAAAGTGATTTGAAAAGCTGCTTTTTAAAATTTCACCATCCTTTTATCAAGACATACCTCAGCCACTTTAAGGGTGGAAAACGCCATGCTTTATGTTCAACGTAGGACATTGAAGGTTGCTGATATGGCATTAAGCTGAGCGAAGCTTCATTCTGATGACGATGTTGCCATTTCACTATGTGTTGAAAATCATCTTCTGGAAGCTCAATCATGTGATTGGGATGTTTCAGAAGAGTAATAGTCAGTAGGGACTGGTCATGATGATGCATGCCTTTTCCATAGCCTTTTAAATAATTTGGATTGGCACATAGTTCAAGCCAGATTTTTACAAAATCACGAGCAGCTTGGCAGTTGCGAAATATCATAAGCCCCGCCCAGAGTTCTCTGACTTTAGAAAAATCAGGGTGAGTTGAAATCCCAAGTTCTTGTGCGACTTGTTCGTCAACGTTTGTTTTTAATGTGCCGTATATCTCTCTGGCATAGCGGTAAAAAATGCCATCATATTTTTGTAAATGCTCTAAAATAGGCATTAATGAATTTGTAAAGATAGCTCCTGTGTCTGCATACACAATCACGCTTCCTTCTGGGGCTGTCTCCATGGTTTTTAAAATAACATATGGCTTCCATAACCAATAGCCGGCCCCACTTTTCTCATCTAAGATTTTTTGATGCTTTGTATAAAAATCTTCATCAATATGAGAACGACGATAATTTAAAATGAAATCAACTCCACGATTCAATGATGACTGTGCTAAAGCATGTTGATTTTGAAAAAACACTTCGGGCCCATCAGCGTATGAGACTAAATACACACCTTTGCTGAATAATTTCTTACTAGCTTTAAAGTCAGGATTAGCAATAGAATCAACATTCCTAGTGGAAATATCAAAAAGTGTATAGCTAAGCTGCAAACATCCATAGCATATGCAAAAACAAATAAATAACTTCTTTGTCACTTTAATGTTCCTCTAGTAGTGTTTCTTGAAATAGCTTAAAAGCCATAGTGCGGTGTGATGTTTGTGCTTTCTCAATTCTTGTCATTTGAGCATATGTGCGCGTGTCGCCGGCAGGAACGAACATGGAATCATAACCAAATCCACCATCGCCGCGGGTTGGCCATACAAGCTCTCCATGGCTTTGTCCTTCAAAAATTTTTGACGAACCATCAGGCAATGCAACGGCTAGTACGCATGTGAAATAGGCGTCTCTTGGCTTGTTTTCAAGAAGATCATTGATTTTTTTATGTGCAATAGCAAAGTCTCGTTCTGGACCTGCCCATCTGGCAGAATATATACCAGGCATACCATCCAAAGCTGGCACAACAAGCCCTGAATCGTCCGCTATGGAAATATGTCCTGTTTTTTCTGCAGTATATTTTGCTTTTAGCAGGGCATTACCTTCAAAGGTATTTTCTGTCTCTTCAGGTTCTTTAATGCCAAGATTCCCAGAGCTATTAATATTTAAATCGTATAAGGAAAGAAGAGTTTTAAATTCCTCTAACTTTCCCTGATTATGAGTTGCTAAAATTAGCGTATCGCCCCTTTTAAGCTTCAACGATGGCCACTCCTGGCTCAACATATTCCATGTTTAAGTCACGAGCTACAATTTCATGAGTAATTCGTCCTTTGCACACATTTAAGCCATTAAGCAAATGCTTATCGTCCATTAATGCGCGTTTGTAGCCTTTGTTTGCTAGCGCCATTGTGAAGGGTAAGGTCGCATTGTTAAGTGCAAAAGTTGATGTTCTGGCAACTGCACCAGGCATGTTGGTAACGCAATAATGCAATACACCGTCAACTTCATAGTATGGATCTGCGTGAGTAGTAGGGCGACTTGTTTCAAAACACCCACCTTGATCAATAGCAACGTCAACTAACACACTGCCAGGGCTCATTGTTTTTAACATATCTTTAGTGACTAATCTTGGGGCAGAGGCGCCTACAACTAGCACTGCTCCAATTACAAGGTCAGCTTTTGAAACAAGTTTTTCAATCATCGCTTGTGTTGAATAAGCAGTCTTTAAGCGTCCCATGAACATCCAATCTAATTCATTCAAACGCTTTAAATTACGGTCTACTATGGTTACATCTGCGCCTAGTGCAGCTGCCATACGTGCAGCATTGGCTCCAACTACACCACCGCCTAGAACAACAACTTTGGCCGGTTCAACGCCTGGTACGCTGCCTAATAACACGCCTTTGCCACCTTGACTCTTTTCCAGCATCCAAGCTCCAACTTGAACTGACATGCGGCCAGCAACTTCGCTCATCGGTGCCAAAAGAGGTAAGCCTCCACGTTCGTCAGTGACTGTTTCATATGCAATAGCTATGCACCTGGAATCAATCAAACCCTTGGCTTGATCTGGATCTGGAGCCAAATGTAAATATGTAAATAGAATTTGATTTTCTCTTAGCAAGCTGTATTCGCTTGGTTGTGGCTCTTTTACCTTAACAATCATGTCGGCAGTATCAAACACTTCCTTTGCTGTAGCCAAAATTTTAGCTCCGACTTCCTTGTAGTGTGCGTCGGTTAACCCAATACCCACACCAGCATTTGTTTCAACAACTACTTCATGACCTGCACTGATCAACTCTTTTACCGATAAACTTGTTAAACCAACTCGGTACTCATGATTTTTTACTTCTTTTGGAACGCCAATTCTCATACAGCTGCTTGATAAAAATACGATACGTTTTAATAGCCGGTTGGCAAAAAAATTTCAATCCACCATTTTAAAATTGTACTTCCAATGAACTTTGAGATATCTTATCGACATGCAGTTTTTATGAGTGAATATGCTCATGTTTCCTTTTGAACTTTTGCACAACACAATTCTTTAACGGATCTAAAAAATGATGCTCGAAGATATTTTAGGGTATTCCTTTAAAAGGAAAATACTACTTACCCAAGCTCTAACACCACCGGTTTTACAGCAACGCAAACAAGGAAAGGTTTTTGAACGTTTAGAATTTTTAGGTGATCGTGTTCTTGGATTAGTAATAGCAGAGGCATTGTACGTTCATTATGCTCATGATGAAGAGGGAAAACTTGCCAAGCGCCTTTCTTATCTTACTTCAAGAGAATTTTGCAATATTATCGCGGAACGTATAAATTTAGCGGCTTTTATTCCTATTAAAGAAGACGAATTGAAGGGCACTTCAATTTTAGCAAACTGCATAGAGTCAGTAATAGCTGCCCTATACATTGATGGAGGAATGGAATCATCGCAAAATTTCATCCATAAATACTGGGGAGATGCTATTCACGATCTAGAGGAATTGCCAAAGGAACCTAAAGCCCTTGTGCAAGAGTGGGCACAGAAACGTGGAATGGATATTCCAGAATATAAAGAAATTGGAAGATCAGGCCCTGATCATGCGCCTTTATACATGCTTGAAGTTTCTTTAAAAAATGGTCTTGTTGCAACAGGTGAAGGTAAAAATAAAAAACACGCAGAACGTGATGCCGCACAAAAACTCTGGCGCATGATTACGCAGATTTCTTAATAAAGCATCTTAAATACTGAGCTTTGAAAATTAAATAGTTGATTTAAAATACTTCACTTTATCCACAAAAAAAGCCAATTTGGTTAACTATTTCTTGACTTTTCGACTGCATAGTTGAAGTATGAAGTGATGCGTTTAGGCGCTGCTAATAAGTTTTTGATGTGGAGAAAATATGAGCAAATCTAATGGTGATAGCAAAAATACCTTGTATTGCTCTTTTTGTGGCAAAAGTCAGCATGAGGTTCGCAAGTTAATTGCAGGACCAACAGTATTTATTTGTGACGAGTGCGTCGATCTATGTACCGATATTATTCAAGAGGAAAGTGCAACACCGCGTTTGTTGACTGAAGGTGTGCCAGCCCCTCAAGAAATTCGAAAAGTTCTTGATGACTATGTAATCGGACAAGATCATGCGAAAAAAGTACTTTCTGTTGCTGTGCACAACCACTACAAACGCCTTAATCATGGTGTCCGTGGAAGTGAAGTGGAAATTGCTAAATCAAACATTATGTTGGTAGGTCCGACAGGTAGTGGTAAGACCTTATTGGCTCAAACACTTGCACGTATTATTGACGTGCCTTTTACAATGGCTGATGCAACTACATTAACTGAAGCTGGTTATGTAGGAGAAGACGTAGAAAATATCATATTGAAGCTTCTACAAGCTGCTGATTATAATGTCGAGCGTGCACAACGTGGCATTGTTTATATTGATGAAGTTGATAAGATTTCTCGAAAATCCGACAACCCTTCTATCACGCGTGATGTTTCAGGTGAAGGTGTGCAACAAGCGCTTCTTAAAATTATGGAAGGTACTGTTGCTTCCGTTCCTCCTCAAGGTGGAAGAAAGCATCCACAGCAAGAGTTTTTGCAGGTTGATACAACCAATATTTTGTTTATTTGCGGTGGTGCCTTTGCTGGTTTGGAAAAAATTATTGCTGGTCGTAAAAAAGGTAGTGGCATAGGTTTTGGTGTGGATGTAAAAGGTCCTCAAGATCATAAGGTTGGCGAATTATTGCGTGACCTTGAGCCAGAAGATTTATTAAAATTTGGTTTGATTCCAGAATTTATCGGTCGTTTACCTGTCGTTGCAACCCTAGGTGATTTAGATGAAGCAGCATTGGTTGAGATTTTGTCTACACCTAAGAACGCATTGCTAAAACAATATGCACGCTTGTTTGAAATGGAAGACGTTAAGTTAACCTTTGATAATGAAGCACTGCATGCTGTAGCTAAAAAAGCTATCGTGCGCAAAACAGGTGCGCGTGGACTGCGTTCAATTATGGAAAGTGTTTTACTTGATACAATGTATGATCTTCCCTCACGTGAAGATGTGGAAGAAGTTATCATTAACAAAGAAGTGATAGACAGCAAAGCTGATCCAGTTGTGATTGCTAAAGTTGAAGAACCTAAGCGCAAAGAAGGTGCACGTTAATGGTTAAAAAGAGTCAGCCACTTTCAATTAATCAAGGGGAAATGTATCCAGTATTACCTTTAAGGGATATTGTTGTTTTTCCCCATATGATTGTTCCCCTTTTTGTGGGGCGTGATAAGTCGGTTTTGGCACTTGAAGAAATGATGCTTACTAATCAAAAAGATCTTATTTTGGTTACTCAAAAAAGCCCTGCTGATGATAATCCAGAAGCAAAAGATTTGTATTCAGTGGGTACTTTAGGCACTCTTTTGCAACTTTTAAAACTTCCAGATGGTACCGTAAAAGTATTGGTGGAAGGAACACAGCGTGTGCGGCTAAATCAATTCGTTGATGATGCTCCTTTTTTTCAAGCGTATGGTTCTATTATTCACGAGGAAGACGGAGCTGAAGAAGAGCTGGAAGCTCTTACACGTGCCGTTGTTTCGCAGTTTGAACAATACATAAAGCTCAATAGAAAAATTCCTCCTGAAGTGCTGGTAACTGTTAATCAGATTACAGATCCTGCAAAACTTGCAGATACGGTTGCTTCATATTTTAGTTTAAAGATTCCAGACAAGCAGATTTTGCTTGAAACAGCAAATATCAGCAAGCGTTTAGAAAAAGTGCTTGGTTATATTGAAAGTGAAAGCGCTGTTTTGCACGTTGAGAAAAAAATTCGTACACGTGTTAAAAAACAAATGGAAAAAACTCAACGTGAGTATTACCTGAACGAGCAGTTGAAAGCAATTAATCGTGAGCTGGGAGAAGGCGAAGAAGGTAAAGACGAGATTGCTGAACTTGAAGATAAAATTAAAAAGGTAAAGCTCTCGAAAGAAGCAAGAGAAAAAGCTCTTTCAGAAGTTCGTAAATTGCGAACGATGAATGCTTCCTCTGCAGAATCAACTGTATTACGCAATTATCTAGATTGGCTTTTAAACTTGCCATGGAAACAGTGTAGTCGTACAAAAAATGATTTATCTGTTGCTGAAAATATTCTAAACAAAGATCATTACGCGCTTGATAAAGTTAAAGAACGTATTCTTGAATATCTTGCTGTGCAAGCAAGAGTTGGCAAAGTGCGTGGTCAAATTTTATGCTTAGTTGGTCCACCAGGTGTGGGTAAAACAAGCTTAGGAAAATCATTAGCAAAAGCAACTGGGCGTAACTTTGTGCGTATGGCTTTGGGTGGCGTGCGTGACGAGTCTGAAATTCGGGGGCATCGTCGTACATACATTGGTTCAATGCCAGGTAAAATTATTCAAGGAATGAAAAAAGCTAAAACATCTAACCCATTATTTTTGTTGGATGAAATTGATAAATTGGGCAGCGATTTCCGTGGTGATCCAGCATCAGCATTGCTAGAGGTGCTAGATCCAGAACAGAATGCAGCATTCAATGACCACTATCTTGAAGTGGATTATGATCTTTCAGATGTAATGTTCATTACAACTGCGAACACGTTGAAAATGCCTCAACCTTTGCTTGATCGCATGGAAATTATTCGTATTCCAGGGTACACGGAAGACGAAAAATTGGTTATAGCAAAAGAACATCTGTTACCAAAACAAATGGAACAACATGGTCTAAAAAAGGCAGAATTTTCTGTTGATGACGATGCACTAATAACGCTTATTCGTAACTATACGCGTGAAGCAGGTGTGCGTAGTCTTGAACGCGAGATTACCAATTTATGCCGAAAAGCCGTTCGAGAAATCATGAGTGCTAAAATTAAGCAACTAAGGGTAACCGACGAAAACTTAGAAACCTACGCAGGCATTAAGCGGTTCCGATATGGACTGGCTGAAGAAAATGACACGATAGGTGTGACAACTGGGCTTGCTTGGACTGAAGTAGGTGGGGAATTGTTGAGTATCGAAGCTGTTGTGTTGCCAGGAAAAGGAAAAACCCAAATTACCGGTAAGCTTGGTGATGTAATGCAAGAGTCTATTCAAGCTGCTCTCAGCTATGTGCGGTCTCGTTCAACACAATTTGGCTTGAAGCCAAGTTTATTTGAACGTAAAGACATTCATATTCATGTGCCAGAAGGCGCTATTCCAAAAGATGGCCCATCAGCTGGTATTACCATGTGTACGTCAATTGTATCTGTGCTAACCGGCATACCTGTGCGTAAAGATATTGCTATGACAGGTGAGGTAACTTTGCGTGGTAACGTGTTGCCTATTGGCGGTTTAAAGGAAAAATTGCTAGCTGCTCATCGTGGTGGAGTTAAAACTGTTATTATTCCTTATGATAACGAAAAAGATCTTGCTGAAATACCAGATAACGTGACAAAAGGGTTAACGATTATTCCTGTTAAGCATGTTGATGAAGTGTTGCGATTGGCCCTTTCATCTGAGCCTCAACCCATTGAGTATTCTGAAGACGAGGCTGGGAAAGAAATTCTAACTCCATCAGAAACACTTGCTAACCAAACAGTACAGTGAATTAATAAACGTGGTATTTGTTGATGTGATTTCTGTTGAAATGCTAGCAAATACCACTTTTAAAATTTAACCACCAATTGAACCAAGTGAGCCAAATACATCTCCTATTAAGCTAGAAAATTTATCTTGTGCAATCTTAATACCTTTATTTTTTACTGAATCAACAGTATTTTCTTTTATATTCTCGAGCTCTTCTTTTTCTACTAATTTCTTTTTCTTTTTGTTTTTTTTCTTTAATTCTTTTTGTTCTTCTTCTTCACTTTTTTTAGGGGCAACTTCTTTTTTTACCCAAACGGAAACAGCAGGTTCTGCTTTTTCTTTGATTATGTCTTCCCAATCATCTTGGTCTTGGTTAGCCAACAGCTGCTCATGTTCTTCTTCCAGTTCTTTTTTTCCTTCTGTCACCATTCCAATAATATACTTCAGTAAAGCAGGGAAGGGCGACTCCTGTTGAGCTTTTTCTAATAATGTTGCACGCAGACTGGAAAAAGTTCCAACTATTGTATAAGCGGGGTCACTGCCAAATAGTTGTTCCATTTTTACCATGTTTCTTTCAATGGTATTTAAAAGCTCTTGACGTGTGCTGCTCCTTTTTTGTGCATCCCAAACTAGTTGCATAAATAAAAGTTCTACAAGTAATGGATCAGCTTGCATAGTGTCCCTAGCTGACTGAGAACGTTCTATTCCACTAGCTTGAACACGCTTTCCTGCACGAAAGGCTTTTTGCGCAGCTTCTGTCAGTTCCTTAAAAACTATATTAGTAACATGTAGTACTGGTTTATTTTGTAGATCTTGTGCTCGGTTAAAAATCTTTTTTATAGCGGGTTGGTAAGCAACAGGAATAAACCTTTCTCCAATAAATTGATTCAGGTACAAAAGAATACTTTCAACACTTTCAGAACGATTGGCTTCTGATTTACTAAAGCGCTCCGTAAGTTCTTCTATCAAAATTTTAAGAACATGATTTTGGAAATTTTTTCCTTTTACTAGTTCCCCGTCTTTATCGCGCTTATACCAATCTATTTCAATTTCTTCTTCGGTACCGTTTTCTTTTTCTCTACGTTCCATTTCTCTGGGGGTTGATATGAATTTTTCAATACGTATATCAATTCGTGGAAGATTTAATGACATACCTGTGCTGGAGTTGTTATTAGCGTAATTATTGCTTGAATAGCTACTTTGAGAATAATGTCCGCTAGATGAGTAACCAGTTCCATAATGACTTGCCCACACATTGTGTATTGCCAAATAGAAAACAATGAAAAAACGCATAAATTGAAAAACTATATTTTTTTTAGTATATAAAAATAGTATTAATAGTTGGTAAAGAAGCGTCTCTGTGGTACTTTAAAAATCAACAGGAGAATCTATTTATGGCTCAAGTTTTAGCCTTTGATAAACAGCAGCAGGTTCAAGCCCTTCATAATTTAGAGGCTGAGCAATCGTTACTGGGTGCTTTAATGCTTAATAATCAAGCATTTGAAGTTATTACAGAGTTTCTAAAGCCTGAACATTTTTCTCACCCTTTGCATAAAAATATCTATGAAGTGATAGCCCGCTTAATTGAACGCTCACAAGTGGCTGATCCTATCACTCTTAAGCCGCTATTAGAGGGTGACCCGTTAATACAAGAAGCAGGTGGAGTAGGGTACCTAGTTGACTTAGTTTCTGGTGTTTCTAGCACTGTCAGCGTACGTGACTATGGTCAGATGATTCATGAGTTTTACCTGCGGCGTAGCCTTTCATCTATTGGCGATACGATCATTCGTGACGCTCATGATGTGAAATCTGAAGATACTGCAATGGAAAAAATTGAAGGTGCTGAAAAGCAACTTTATGATCTTGCTAGCAGTGGCGACACAACTCGTGGGGCAGTGTCCTTTAAAACGGCATTAACTGAAGCTGTTAAAATGGCAGAAATTGCTTATCGTAGAGAAAGTTCAATTGTCGGTGTGACAACTGGTTTGACTGATATTGACCGGTGGTTGGGTGGTTTACATCCATCAGATTTACTAATTGTTGCAGGTCGTCCTTCAATGGGAAAAACAGTTTTGGGAACAAATATAGCCTTTAATGCTGCTAAGGCATTTATGAACAATCCCAAAGAAGGCGCAAATGCCGTTTTCTTTTCGCTAGAAATGTCAGCAGAACAATTGGCTACACGTATTTTGGCAAGTGAATCAAAAATTTCATCTGATCGAATTCGTCGTGGAGACATTAAAGCAGAAGATTTTCCTGGATTGGTTTCAGCTAGCCGATTAATTGAAAACTTAGGGTTATTCATTGATGACACTCCAGCGTTAACGGTGACAGCCCTCCGTAACCGTGCACGTCGTTTACAACGTCAGCACGGTATTGGATTAATTGTTGTGGACTACTTACAGTTGCTGGAAGGTTCAGGAAAAAACAAAAGCGGAGATAGCCGTGTGCAGGAAATTTCTGACATATCTCGAGGATTGAAAGCTTTGGCTAAGGAACTAAACGTTCCTGTTATAGCTATGTCTCAGTTGTCTCGTGCTGTGGAGCAACGTGAAGATAAGCGCCCTCAACTTGCTGACTTGCGTGAATCTGGCTCAATCGAGCAAGATGCAGACGTAGTGATGTTTATTTATCGTGATGAATACTACGAAGCGCGTAAAGAACCACCTATAGGTACTGATAAGCATCTTGAATGGCAGCAACGCATGTCTAAAGTGCAAAACCAAGCAGAAATTATTATTGCAAAACAACGTCACGGCCCAGTCGGCACCGTGAAGCTATTCTTTGATGGTAAGTTTACAAAATTTGGAAATCTACAGTAGTTTTGATGAACTCTGACTTAAATCCAGAGTTCATCAATTAAGAGTCTCGGCTCAACCCATTACTGCAGCTTCACTGCTATATCCTGCAGCAGCTCCACAGCTATATGCGCTAGTCTCATGGATTTCAACTCCAGGTGTGATAGAGACTGTATCATAGCAACCCGCTTCACACAGTGCTCCAGTGATTCTGTTGACAAAGGCTTCCTGGGCATGCAGCATCATCAGTAAATTCTGAGGAGAAGATGGGCTATGTCCTTCTTCTGCCATAGTGATCAATTTTGCTCTATTTCCAAGAGTATTCATTTGTTCAAAAAGCGTTCTACTTTCTTCGGGAAGGCAGTTATTATCCTTCAAGCCAGCAAAAATCAACATTTCACCATTTTTATGTGTTAAATGGGTTGTTACTGAATTTGCTGAACGAATAGCTGATGTAGCACCATATTGTCTTTTAGGATTTGAAAGATCATATTGTGAAAATTTAGTTTTACCGTCAGATATACCACGCAAATTTTGTTCTAAATCATACAAGCCGTTAGTGGCAATTGCATAGTTTGTGTAGCCTTTAGCAAAGGCAGCTGCTGCAACATATGCTCCAAAGCTAGAACCAACTACAATTGGGCGCCTACCCAGTCCTTTGCTTTGAACCCATTTGATTGCCGCATCAACATCATCGACTACATCATACCATTTTCCATCTGATGCATCGCAATAATCTGCTCCAAATCCTGTAGAGCCTCTTATATTTAGTCTAAAATATGGTAAACCACGGCTTGTCCAAAATTGTTGTTCTATATTTAACTCATTGAATTCACGGACATGCGGACCTCCATGGACATTTATCATAAACCAGCCATCAGTAGTGGGCTTATTTGGAAGTGTATAATAAATGGGCATTTCAAAGTGACCATCGGCAGTTTTTAAAACATCTCCTATAGTAGGCCTAATTTTATTAGTCATTAAACTAATCGGGCTTTTGCGTAGTGCATATTCAAGGAAACCTGACGAAAAAAAATGATCAAACATCTCATTTTCACGCCTTGAACACGCATCTGGATGTTTTAAAATAATCTCTCGTATTCTAGGTAAAAAATCTGTCTGAGCTAATTCTAATAAAGCGATTGGTGCGAGTGTTTGTTGCAAGGTGGAGTATCTCAGACCTAATTCATGAAGGTTCTTCAAACAATGCCCTTTTGGACCAATTTCTTGACCAGGCATGTTTTTAAGAATTATTTGACGTTCTGCAAAATGTTGAGTGTAACGAACTACTCCTTGAGTTATACTTACACCATAAACATCTGAACGTAATGCATCTATTTCGTCTTCGTTCAATAAACATTTTTCAATTGGTCGTGCGCGCTTTAAATCTACAATGTAAGGAATAACAAAACCACTAGGACCACGGCGATATAAAATCAAAACATTTTCTTGATTATCAAATTCACATACTGCTCCGCTTGGTCCAGAAAACAAAGTACCTACTAGAGTGAATTTACCATTTTCAGTCTCAATGGCCCTTTTAAAAGTTTGCATATCTGCACTGTATTGGCAGGCAATGGCTGGATGACAATTACCCAATTCGTCATTTATTGTGTAAAAATGTGTGATAGTTGGATCAAAATCAAAAACAACAGTTTCGTGAAATGAGCGGTCAAAAAGGTTGTAAAAACGATATCGATCTTGATTTTTTGTATCACCATCAACTTTATAGCCCATTTCTTTTGCAAGAATACGTCTTGGATTATTGAAATCATTTAAAAACAAATGAACCTTAGTAAATTCTGGGCTTTCAATTTTAAAAGTTTTCGGCATTTCGCCAGGTTCTAAATCCCATATTAGGTATTCAAGATTTTCGTAATGCTCACGATTATTTGTATCTACAGTTTGAATTTTTGAAATATCATTAGATCTTACACCAAAAGTCAGTCTGACAAATCGTTCTGAAATAATTATTGAATCGCACAAATTTTTACCAGTAATGACTGGAATGTCAGTGCTGCCTAGCACAACATATCTAAAATTTTTGCAAAATAAAACGTTCTCAACTTGTTCAACAAAACAGCTATGAGTAACATCCAAAATGTTAAACAGGCCATAAAAAAATCTAGAGTCAGTAATGTCGCGAGCTAGTATCATGCTGCTATCATCCGATCCTGCCGCTGTAGGTACGCAGGCTGCTGTAATGGCAGAAGTTCGAAATAAAAATATAGAAAGTAATATGGCGGATAATTTTATTATTTTAAACATAGTTATTCTGATTTTAATTGATGCAATATAGTATGAAAAAGTAATTAAAAATGCAACAACATATTTTAGAAAAAATACAATAGTGAAAGTGCTTATTGACCAATAACGGCCTTTGTCTGTACAAACCCGATCATTTCTTTTTGAGTAGCTGATTTTACAGTTTCAAATTTTTTCAATGATCCGCCTGTAAGCTTTAAGGATGGTAACGCTTGTACCTTCATGGGATTAATATGGTGCTTATTTAAAATAACTTCAAAATGTAAGTGAGGTCCCGTGGCAGATCCTGTCATTCCAACACCACCTAAAACTTGGCGCTGAGAAACTGCGGCACCAGGTCTAATGTTCTTATTGATAAATTTTAAATGAGCATAAACAGTTTCGTACCCACCGCTATGCCGTATATGTACGCGGTTGCCATATCCACCACTCCAACCACAGGCAACTACTCGTCCTTCTCCTGCTGCTAAGACTGGCGTTCCTGTTGGTGCACCAAAGTCTACACCTTTATGTTGTTTGTTATATCCCAGTAACGGGTGGCGTCTCATGCCGAAGCCTGAAGTCACACACAGTTTTGTAGCATTTAATGGAGTTTGCAAAAGAGAGCGCACAACGCTTTCTCCCTTTTCATTGAAAAAACGCACTTTACCATTTTCTGTAAAAGCAAAAAGCTTATGATCTTGTTGTCCTGTTTTTAATGAAACAAAACGCAATTGTTCAATTTTTACGATATCACCTTTATCATTGCGTAACGCATTACACAAAATTTTAAAGGAAGCGCCAGGTTGTATACCATGCTGGAAGTTTACAACGTAACTTAAAACATCAACAGCTTCTTGAACTAACTTAGTTGGAACTCCAGCTTTCATAGCAGCGCTGTAAAAACTAGAATGAACATTGCCTTCAAAAACATGCACAACAGGTGTTAAGTGAATTTTCTCAGCTTTGCTGATGTAATTTCCATCTGCCTTTGTGATGATAATTTTTTGATCAATTGAAGATTGTGAATGGAATGATTCAATTTCCACACCTTGTTCAGAACGTTTGTAACGAACGTTGAAATCCTGTCCTGACTTTAATTTATTATGAGGTACGAATTGCGCAAAAGCATTTGCTATTTGAAGTGCAGACTCTTTATTAACACCAAAACCGGTTAAAAGTTTTTGCACGCTACCGCCGCTTGCAAGGGTAAGCGTGGTTTCTTCTATGATTGGTGCAACGGGGGTTGTAGGATTTGCTGCTAGCTCTGATGGAATTTGTTCTATTGAATAATAATGTTTAAAAGCGCGAGTTGACCCAAAAAGGACCATAACCAAAGCTAAGGCCGTCCCTAAACGTTTATAATGTAGATGTAAATCCGGCAATAACCCCTCCTACATTAATAATATTAGAAATTCAGCTACTAATTATCTCAAAATAGAGCCATTTCGTCAAGATACTGTGTAATTAAAAGCTAACCTAAACGTCGCGATGAGTGCGTTCTTCACGCTCATGACGCTCTTGTGCTTCAATGCCAAGGGTAGCAATAGGGCGAGCTTCTAGTCTTTTTACACCAATTGGTTCTCCGGTTTCTTCGCAGTAACCATAAGTTCCATTATCAATGCGGCTTAGGGCCTCGTCTATTTTTTTAAGGAGCTTAAAATCACGATTTCTAGCTCGTAAAGTTAGTTTATAGTCTGCTTCTTTTGCTGCTGCATCAATAACGTCTGCTTCAACTTGGTTGTCCTGCAAATCAGTAATAGTTTCAGAACAGTCTTTTAATATTTGGTCACGCCAGCTAATGAGCTTGGTTTTAAAGTACTCTAGCTGTTTAGGGTTCATGAAAGTTTCGTTATCTTCAGGTAAGTAACCATTTATTTCTTGGTTCATCAACAATCCAAATTAAAAGACGCTTTCATATAGTACACAAAACTTTTAAAATTTTCACAATAGGGAATTTGAAAAAAAAATGAAAAATTTCACACAAGACATAAAATTTAAAAAACGCTTGTCTCTTCATTTAACCAATCACGCTCACCGTCATTTAACATTGGCGAAACATTTGTCAAAATGTTTTGATAATAACATTTCAGCCAGTCTAACTCTGGTTGAGTAAGTAGGGATTTTTCAATTAACGAACTGTCATAAGGAACCAGCGTGAGTGATTCAAAACATAAGAATCCTTCATGGGCAGATTCTTTAACTATTTGCAGGTTTTCAATACGAATGCCGTACTGCCCTTCAAGGTATAGGCCTGGTTCGTTTGATACCACCATGCCAGGTTCTAAAACAGTGTTACGCACCTTACTTATTCCTTGTGGACCTTCGTGTACATTTAAATAACTTCCTACCCCATGACCGGTACCATGGGCGTAATCAAGACCATTATTCCATAAGTGTTGGCGTGCTAACGCATCAAGCTGCGCGCCGGTTGTACCAATTGGAAAGCTAGCATTAGCCAGAGCAATGTGACCCTTTAATACTAATGTATAATGAATACATTGTTCCTGAGTGGGCACACCTATTGAAAACGTGCGGGTAATGTCAGTTGTGCCATCAAGGTATTGGCCACCAGAATCAAGCAGGTACATACCTTGGGTAATTGCTACGTTCGTACTGGATTCTGCCCGGTAATGCACAATCGCACCATGAGCGCCAAATCCAGAAATGGTGGCAAAGCTGGCCCCTTGATGCAAATCCATTTTTTGGCGACATGTTTCAAGGTAATCTTGCGCGTCAATTTCAGTAGTATCTTTTTGGTTTTCTAGCCACATCCAAAAACGAATGACAGCTACCGCATCGCGCACATGGCAATTACGCATACCCTGTTTCTCAGTCAGGTTCTTTTTTGCTTTGGGTAACTCGCATGGATCCGTTTGCCAATTGAATGAGATGTCATTTAACGCAGAGGGTGTTGTGCGTTTGTCAGCATACATTTCAACATCTACAGCTTTTAATGTATTTACCATCTGTTCAAAGGGCACAACTTTAACATTAAGGTATGTTGCCAATTCGGTTGAAATTTTTGATGGTTCGCAAAATAAAGTAATTTCATTTCTTGTGACTAACGCCATGCAATGAAGCAGGGGCACATAGGGCAGGTCGCCCCCACGAATATTTAGCAACCAACAGACCGATTCAGGATTGCTTAAAAACCATGGCGTTTGAATAAGCTTACGTTTTTCTTCCCGTGTGGTTCCCGCATAAATAACTGGGTAATCAAATGCTGCTTTACGAATTGGCTTTGGCCTATCTGTCCACAACGCATCAATAGGATTAGCTTTAAGGGCAATTAAATCTGCACGGCCACGCCAGCTTTGCAGCTGCTGAGCCGACATTAACCATGGATCATAATGCAGAGTACTTAACGAATCACATACCGTATCAATGGCTGCTTTATTAAAGTCATGAATTGTAAAATCAGGTGCTTGAGATTTTGCTTGCAGGGTATAGCGTCCATCAACAAATAAATGCGCGGCATCATGGGTGATAATTGCAAAGCCCGCACTGCCTGTGAAACCACTAACCCAAGCTAGACGTTCATCACATGCTGCGACATATTCCCCACCAAACATATCTTCCCGGGGAACGTGAAGCGCGTACACACCTTCAGTGCGCATCCATGCTCGTAAT
>CAYUNR010000019.1:0-24881 GCA_964446295.1 uncultured Candidatus Finniella sp.
TACCAAATTCATTTACTGGTTTAGTGTTTTCAAAAAACACATCCACCCCCTCAACAAAACGCTCTTTAACCTGAATTGGTGCTACGGGAATGTTTGAGTTATCAACTTTAATTGCTTTATACGCACGATCGTGAATGCCTTCATAGCGTTTTCCAAGGTTTTTAATGACAGATTCTGTAAACAACGTGGTTGAAGCACCTTTTGCATCCCCCACCACGTCACGAGTCAGAATTTTATCAACAGCACAAGTTACATATAGTGCATGCTCTATATCTAGAGCGGCTTTAAATTCTCCCAAATGACGAAGCATCATAACGCCTGATAATATAACCGCCATAGGATTAATATTGTTTTTCCCCGCATATTTAGGCGCAGAGCCGTGCACTGCTTCAAAAATACACGCATTGTCACCAATATTGGCACCAGGCGCAAAACCAAGGCCACCAACCAACGCAGAAGATAAATCACTTAAGATATCCCCATTCATATTAGTCGTTACAATTACTTCAAATTGTTCAGGTTTTTTCACTAATTGATGCGCGCAGTTATCTACAATAATATGTTGAGCTTCGATATCTGGATATTCTTTTGAAATATCTTCAAAAGTTCGCTTGAGCATACCTTCACTAAATTTCATGATATTTGCTTTAGTGGCACAGTGAATGGTTTTACGATTTTGACTACGGGCAAATTCAAATCCAAGGCGCACAATTTTTTCGCAACCCTTTCTGGATATAAGCTTTAAACACTGAGCCACATTTGGTGTCTGCATATGTTCAATGCCAGCATAAAGGTCTTCAACATTTTCACGAACAATTACTAAATCAATGCCACGCCCACTATAAGGAGTGATAACTCCTGGGAATTCTTTTACAGGTCGAATATTTCCGTAGGTTTCAAACATTTTTCGCAATGTTACATTGGCACTTTTTTCACCAAAACCCACGGGTGTTGCAAGCGGCCCCTTTAGGGCAACCTTATTTCTGTTAATAGATTCAACTGTTTCTTGTGGAACACCAGTCGCCATACCTTTTTTAAAAACCTCAGCACCCGCTTCACAAATTTCCCAATTAATTTTTACGCCTGTAGAATCAATCACTTGACGAGCTGATGTTGTCACTTCAGGGCCAATTCCATCTCCAGGAATCAAAGTTACGTTATAAGACATTATTGAACTTAATAGATATTAACTGGAACAAGCTTAGCATACAGACTGAAGTGTATGAAAAGAGCAATTTAAAAAGGGTCAGAAGATTACAATTAATTCCCAGATAAGAAATTTTTAATTTATTTTTAAGAAAGATATTGACTAGTTTTTGTGCTTTATGCATATATACATGATGTATTGTATTAATGAACTCGGCAAATGAATAATTATATTTTTAAAAAACTTTTTAGCGTTCTTGTTTCAACAATTTTTATTCTACCAATTAATGCAAGTTTTGGTGGTGAAGATCCTATCCCTCCTCTACCTGGATCCCCTCAACCTAATATCGGAGCTATCGCTACACAAGCACCTGCTCCTCTGACAGATATCCAAAAGCAATCTCTCTCACAGTTGTTAGCACGTTCAATTGATGAAATTCAAAAAATACATGTTCTTTTTGGCAATACAGAAGGCTTTTCAGATGATTATCCAGATGATAAAAAAATTAAAATTATAGTTCATGATATAAAAAAATGTTTTCATAAATTACTTCCTGTTTTCTTGCATAAATTTCAGCGAAGGGGCGTACACTACACACCAGAAAACACTGCTGCCAATGGAACACACTTACATGACATTAAGGGCAATCCATCGACCCTTTTTACTTCAAAAGGACCTGCGGACTTTTTAAAATCAGTGGGTGCTGATAATTTCTTCCTAGTTAGCACTCATTTCGGTAATACGTATTTTATTCCAAAATGGATGATACAACCAAATAAAGGATTCGGCTTATATCAACAAGCCACACTAACTCTTCATGAAGGTGTTGTTTATAGTGAGTATAATGTGCTTAGAATGCTCAATGGGCAAAACCCTCTAAGTCATAGCGGTGTCACAGAAATTCATCATGCTTATCAAAATCAAGAAACAGTATGTTATCTTTGCCATAGCGAGCATAAAAGAAGATTTAAGGAATACCATAAATCAGAAAGAGAAACCCTTATTAATAGAGCTATAGCTAGCTCTGAAGCTTATTATATCAATAAACTAACCGCCCTTCTTACGTTGGCAAAAGCAACTGCACACATATTAAAAGATGAAGACAGTGTTTCGTATGAAACCTCTAACCACCTGGGGTTTATAAAAGAATACAGAGGAAACCTTACAATAATTCCAAACGGCACTGAAGTTAAATTCAAAAAATCAACAAAATTAAGAGAAGGTTTTGACCGCACAATCGCTGAAAATGCACAACAAGCAGCGAGATTAGAAGTTAGTGATACTGCGCATGTAACGGCATTAGAAGATAGCGATGATACCAGTGATAGTGTGCATGTAGCGGCATTAGAAGATAGCGATGATGCCACTGAAGTTTTTGCATTCCCTGCTTCTGGGTTATCATTAGGACGTGATAGCTTCTCAAGCGGAAGAACCTCCTTTGCATCTGAATTTGGCACCTCTGATGACAGTAATTCAAGAGACTCAATCACATCATCTTCTTCTTTTGCACAACGAATACGCAGAGTTAGTATTAGTAGTGCCGCAACTGATACTTTATCTAGCGATGAAGAAGTGCCATCCGTCGTAAGAAAAAAAATCGTAGCCAAAAGAGGTGTTGCTGGAAAGCAGAGATCAACATCTTCAGTTACTCAAGGAATTCAAGATATGAGCATTGCCGAAGCACCTCAAAAACCTACCCAACAACCAGAAAAAAGAAGTCTTACCGAAAGAAATAAAGCTGATTTAGAAGATCCGCTAATAGATAAAGAGAACAAAGAAATCAATTCACCAGCCTTAAAGAGGTCAGGCAGGATCTCAGGAAGAAGAGCAAGCGCTATTCTTCGCGAACCCAATCCCTAAGCCGCATCACGTCCTTCACCTAAAGCCGCGAGTATTCTAGCCACTGTACGAATTTCCTCGCACACCTCGCGGCTTAGCTGTTGGCGCCCAGTTGTTATATCGTCATGAATTCTAACCATCTGAGAGTCTAGACTACGCCAATATTTAGTAGTATCTGTTGCCACTTCCGATTGACGGCTTAGCAGTTGCTGCATATTAAATTGGCTCTGTGCAACGTTTTGCAATGCTGCTAATTGCTGATTTTGTTGGTCAGTCAGCATATTTAATTTTTCTGCAAGATCAGTCAATCCACGCATATATTGCTGGCGATTTTCTTCTCCACGCTGCAACTGCTGAGCTAAAAGCTGCATACTTTCTGCTGCTTGTTCAAAGACACTCTGTGAATAAGTTTGTCCTGCGCTCTGCCCTTCAGCACTTCCAATGCTAAGTTTTCCAAAATGAATTCGCTCTTCAATATAATAGAAAAATCCTTGGATTCCCTTGTTATATTGCACATCAATAAAGCCAATAATTAGTGATCCAAGTAATCCAAATAATGATGAACTAAATGCAGTTCCCATACCAACTAAAGGCGCTCGCAATCCGTCTTTTAGTGCCTTAAACGCATCTTGAATATCCCCCGCTTGCAAATCAATGCTAGAAATTACGCCAGAAATTGCTGTCACCGTATGCGATAATCCCCAAAAAGTACCCAGAAGTCCTAGAAAAACAAGCAGACCTGTAATGTAGCGATTAATGTCCCTACTCTCATCAAACCGATTTTGAATACTTCCAAACGTTGCCTGCAACATAAAGCTTGAAGGTCGAGTTTGCTGAAATAGCTGCTGTAACGGTTTCAATGCTCGCGGCTTTGGAGCACTAGTTTCGTGGTCACGTGATTTTTCAAAAAATGAAAACCATATAGCTTCTTGCCTTAGGAAGAAAAACAAATAAGCATTGTATACAACCCCAAACAAAAACAATGTTAGAATGGTTCCATTCAAAGGAATATTAGTTACAAATGCAGATTTTACCTGCGGAAACAGTGCTACAAGCACGCCTAACATTATGCATATAAAACAAATAGAAATAAACGCACTGCGCCGTATAACAGACATAGAACCCAAAATTTTAAAAGATATTAGTATAAGCTTAAATGATAAAATTTTAACAATAAAGGGGGCAATAAGCCGTCTACTCAGGTAACTGCATCCAACTAGGCTTACTTACCTTTATGGAATGACCATTTATCACTATTTCGGACTGCAGGACTTCTAATTTCAGTAATGCAATCCCAACACTACCATTGGTTGCTCGCAACTCTCCAACTTCTTGACCATTAGCTACAAGCTTATCTCCAACAATACATTCGCCAGGCACACTTAAACTAATTGGAAAAGCACGTTTGCGAATTTGCCCAACATAACGAGAACGCGCTGTCAGTTCTTGCCCCATGTAACAACCTTTGGTCCAAGCAATCGCACTAAGCTCATCCATCCCCCACTCTAAAGGAATTGATTTATCAACAACCATGTCATGTGCTCCATCTGGAATACCTAGGCTTATACGCATGTTTTCATAAGCGTCACTTGGCATCTCAGAAACTATTTTCTTATCATAAAATCGGTAACCAAGCTCTTTTAAGCGGGGATCAAAAAAACAATTTTCAACCTCAGCTTGGGCTGAGCTAATCCCAACCTGCCAATCGGTATTTATATTAATGCTAACATCAGAACGTAATTTGAATAATTGTAACCGCTGCACAAATGCATGAGCACGTGTTGCATCAATATCAATCAGCCATGAATCACCAGCACAAATTACAAAAAAATCAAATTGAAATTTTCCTTGAGGAGATAGCATTAAGCTGTAAATAATGGACTGACGATCCAGGCGCTCTATGTCTTGAGTGATAATCCCCTGCAGAAATGCTTCCCGGTCACTACCTTGCATTTCAATAATTGTGCGGTTCGTTAGATGGCAGTAAAAATCAGTTTTGGGAACAGTCATACACAAACACTTTCCCGCAATAAGTGCATTCTATTCGACCATCTGTTTGAATAGATAAATAAACACGTGGATGCCCAAGTGTTTTTCCGTCTACCGAACCATCACACATTACTTCTTTTTCAGAAACAATAACAGATTCACGCATGTTCAGCACACAGCATTTCAAGCACTTCACTGTTTTTCATTATGCGTTCTTTTTGTGGATGATCTTGCGGTAGACTTAAGTCTTTAACCTTAACTGTATTGGTTTTGGTTTCTTCTTCACCAATGATAATAGCAAAGCGTGCACCAAGTTTGTCGGCATCTTTAAAAGCTTTTCCTGGGTTTGTTTTATAAAGTATTTCGCAGACCTTACCTTTTTCCCTAAAAGCTTTTGCCAATTGTAGTGCTTTAGAAAAATAATCACCGATCACAATGATTACAATCGGCACTGGTTTTGTAAACGCTCTATTTTCTAAAAGCAAAGCAATTCGATCAACACCCATGCCCCAACCAACGGCTGGAATTGATGGTCCACCCATATGCTGCACTAAACCATCATATCTACCACCACCCAAAACAGCATCCTGAGCCCCAAGATCAGCACTTTTAAATTCAAAAGCTGTATGGGTGTAGTAATCAAGGCCCCTTACCAAGGTAGGATCGAGAGTATACTTAATATCAAGCACTTCTAAGCCTTCACACACTTTTTCAAAAAACTGCGCAGCCGCAGTCGTTAAATGTGATGAAATTTTTGGCGCATCTTCTGCAATACGTTTATCGTTTAAATCTTTAGAATCCAGAATACGCATAGGATTTTTATCTAATCGTTGCTGACTATCTTCTGAAAGCTCGCTTCGATATTTAGAAAAATACTCAATTAAAGCAACCCGATAAGCATCTCTGCTTTGCGAATCCCCTATGGTATTTAAGTGCAAACTTGCATTAATTTCTAATCGATCAAGAATTTGCTGCGCCAAGTCTAGCGTTTCAACATCAGCACAAGGGTTATCTACCCCAAAAAATTCAACACCAAACTGGTGCAATTGCCTGTATCTACCACGTTGAGGTCGCTCATATCTAAACATGGGCCCATAGTAGCAATACTTTAATGGCAACTGCTGTGTAAGACCATTGGAAAGAAGCGCTCGTACCACAGGCGCCGTACCTTCAGGCCGCAGAGTGATTTCTTCTCCCCCACGATCTGAAAACGTGTACATTTCTTTGCCAACAATATCGCTAGTTTCACCTACAGCCCGTTTGAAAACCCCAGTATATTCAAAAATTGGCGTATCAATACGTTCAAACCCAAACTGACGTGCCGTTAGAAAAGTTGTATCTTGGATGTGCTGAATACACCTTGCAAAATCACCTAGAAAATCACGGGTTCCTCGAACAGGCTGCAATTTAGTCATATTATGCCATTGTGTCTAAAGCTTTTTGGAAACGTCCTGCATGGGATTTTTCTGCTTTTGCCAACGTTTCAAACCAATTAGCAATTTCGTCAAAACCTTCTTCACGTGCCGATTTAGCCATGCCAGGATACATATCTGTATACTCGTGGGTTTCACCAGCAATAGCAGCTTTTAGGTTATCTGTTGTTGCGCCAATAGGAAGACCAGTAGCCGGGTCACCTACTTCTTCTAGAAACTCAAGGTGACCATGTGCATGTCCTGTTTCACCTTCAGCAGTTGAACGAAATACTGCAGCAACGTCATTATAGCCTTCAATATCTGCTTTTTGAGCGAAATACAAATACCTACGATTTGCTTGTGATTCACCTGCGAACGCATCCTTAAGGTTTTGTTCTGTTTTAGATCCTTTTAATTTTGTCATAATATTAATACTCAACAAGTTGAACTTCATAAAATATGAGAGGGAAGCTCAGAAAGGTCAAGTGCTAGTTGTTCTTTAAAAGATTTATCGTGTTTTGCAGCATCGCCAATATACGTTCATATACTTTTAGGTTACCTTCATGACCACGGGACGCTTCTCGCATATCAGCCATTTCAAGAATAGATTTAACGTTTGATTCATACACGAATCCATCTTTATCAGCTGCAGGATCATCAGGCGCATACACCTTAGGAAAAGGTGTTTTGTCATGGTGAATTTTCCCCAAGGTAATTAATTCAGCTTTCATTTTCTTATCGTAGTAGGTTTTAAAAGCTGGGATACGGCGCCTATATGGCATTTCACCAGCCACAGTATTTTTCACTCCTGCATTCGCAAGATTTTCAGAAATTATCAGCATACGTTTGTTTTGCACAACCATTCCCGAGGTGGCAACATACAGGGCGCGAGTAAGAGTAGACTGTGATTTATTAAAAGTCATAGTAATTATCCTCCTTGCGACATGCTTAGAATTGTTTTCACCAGTTGATGAAAGTTTTTAACCGTACTTAAAATTGCATCATGCTCAAGCACATTTTTTGACATCTCTAGCATTTCCATTTCCCTAGAAATTTCTGTTTTTGTATTAATAGAATCATCAGCACCAAGTCTTAATGTTCTGACCGTTGGACCATCTTTGGTTGGTATAGCTCCATGGCGCTTTAAAATCTGTCCAAATGAACGCATTTCTTTGCGCGTTGCTCCCTTAATATCAGAATGCGCAATGTTTTGTGCCATAAGGTTCGATCTAGCACTCAGCCAAGTAAGCCGGTGGTTAAGAAGCAATGAGAGTTTATCGTCAAACAGACTCATACAAAAAATCTTCAAATTCCTACTATGTATAATAAAAAAAATTGTTTAACATTTAATTAAATTTATAAGAATGAGTAGGTATGCTGAGTCTCAGTCGCAAAGTTGGCGAATCAATTATTATTAATGATGATATTGTCTGCACAGTCCTAGAAATAAATGGACGCATTGTAAAACTTGGGTTCGAATACCCCAGCACTTCATCTGTTCTACGCCAAGAATTATATGAACGTATAAAACAGGAAAATAAAGCCGCTAGCGAAAATGTAGAAGCAGTTAGCGAAGCTATAAAGCTTCCACAGAAAATTCGCGTTGGGGAAAAGTAGCTTTAGCGAGCTTCACCCCAAGGAACAAAAGAAATAGGTGTGCTTACAACTACTGGTCGTGAATTTTTGTGTAGAAAACCAGAAATTCCTTCAACCATCTCTTCATCTGATTGAATTACTGAAACCATGTTTATTAACTCTTCCGTAGATGTTGAATTAGAGATAACCTCGCTCAAAATACGACAAACTGAATCATGTATCTGAAAGATATTCATGTTTTGTAGATCGCCCCGAGAAAAAGAGTAATTAAAAATTGTTCTATCAAGAGTTGAACGAAAACCCAAACGATACTGACTTTCAAAAAAACATTCAATTTTTGGAGATTTTTGAGTCTCGACTACCCCTTCATTTTCGCCCATCCCCATCAATTGACTGACTACTAATACTAAAAAGCTTAAAAATAAAATTTTCATACATCTCCTCTTTTGTTTAACGAATTTTACCCGTGATTTTTTGCTGCAATAACATAATACCATAAAACAATGCTTCAGCCGTTGGTGGGCAGCCAGGAACGTAGACATCAACAGGAATAATTCTATCACACCCACGTGTTACAGAGTACGAATAATGATAATACCCACCACCATTAGCGCAACTTCCCATAGAAATAACCCAACGTGGTTCTGGCATTTGATCGTAAACTCTGCGTAACGCTGGTGCCATTTTGTTCGTCAAAGTTCCCGCCACAATCATGACGTCTGCCTGCCTAGGGCTCGGCCTGAAAACAAGACCAAACCTATCAAGATCATAACGGCTTGCCGCACTATGCATCATCTCTACGGCACAACAAGCCAGACCAAAAGTCATTGGCCACAAAGAACCACTCTGGGCCCATGCCGCCACCTGGTCAAGCTTCGTTAGAATATAACCCTTGTTTGAAATTTCTTCAGTAAGGGACTGAAAAATCTCTTTTTCATTTTGTAAAGCATGCGGCAAATAAGCTTTTAAATCTTCAAGTCTTGTTGTCATACATTACCGCCAATCAAGCGCACCCTTTCGCCATTCGTATACAAAACCAATGGTTAGAATCCCCAGAAAAATCATCATTGACCAAAAGCCTGGCCACCCAATATATTCCAGCGATATTGCCCAAGGGAACAAAAACGCTATTTCCAAATCAAAAATAATAAAAAGAATCGCTACTAAATAAAATTGCACATCAAACTGTCGACGCGCATTTTTTCCAGGTGCATCAAATGAATCAAAACCGCATTCGTATGGAGCATTTTTTTGTGCATAAGGATTACGCTTGCTACGCATCCAAGATATTCCCAATAACAATGCAGCAAAACCAAATGCCACAGCAAAAAAAACTAAAATAGGAAAATATGCATCAAGTGCCATGGCTAAGTCTCTGGCTTTATTGTGATTTATTCTACGCGAAACATCTGAAATTACCAAGACGCATAAATGTTTTTCTTTGCTGACGCCTGGTTGAACATTATACTAAAGACAAATATTCAATAAAAAAACAATGACTAAAATTATATTTATGGGCACTCCAGAATTTGCCCTTTACCCCTTACGAGCTTTGGTGAAAGCTGGCTATTCAGTTATAGCTGTGTATACGCAACCTCCCCGACCAAAGGGAAGAGGACATGCAGAAACCTTATCGCCTGTGCATCAGTTTGCACAAGAGCAAAATATTCCTGTGTACACACCTGTAGCCCTGAAATCACAAGAAGAACAGGAAAAATTTGCTCTGCTAAATGCCGATATAGCCATTGTCGCTGCTTATGGTCTATTGCTCCCCAAACAAATTCTAGACGCCCCAAAACTAGGTTGCATTAATATCCATGCATCGTTACTGCCACGCTGGAGAGGTGCCGCTCCCATTCACAGAGCTATTGAAGCAGGTGATACAGAAACAGGCATTACAATTATGCAAATGGACGAAGGCCTAGACACTGGTGCTATGCTTCTTATTAAAAAAATTCCTGTTGAAAGCGCTGATACAAGCCAAACGCTCCATGATAAAATGCTAACGCTTGGAACAGAGTCATTACTTGAAGCTTTGCCAAAAATTATTTTAAAGAAAATTGAATCAACAGCTCAACTTTTTGATGGAGTTACTTATGCCCATAAGCTCAAGAAGGAAGAAAGTAC
The DNA here is from genome assembly GCA_964446295.1 of uncultured Candidatus Finniella sp. Classification (GTDB taxonomy): domain Bacteria; phylum Pseudomonadota; class Alphaproteobacteria; order Paracaedibacterales; family CAITNM01; genus CAITNM01. The sequence goes on from CAYUNR010000019.1 coordinate 10,111, forward strand.
CCTGAATTTTGACTCAGACGCCGATACAATTTTACGAAAAATTCGTGCCTTAACACCTTGGCCTGGCACCACTGCAATTCTTGACGGAGAAATCATAAAAGTCATAGAAGCTGCAAAAGTAGCGAATATTGGCGTCTATCCAGCAGGAACTTGGATTGTCACAAATGACCATAAGTTGATAATTTCTTGCAAAAAAGGGGCAATACAGCTTAAAATACTGCAAAGGTCTGGATCTAAACCTGTTTCGTGCAGTGATTTTTTAAATGGATACCGGGGCACAAATATCATTTTTGAAAATACAATTTAAGGAATTTCCGTGTTAAACACTCCTAAAAAGACTAATTTCTGGTTTTTACCACTTGGTGGAGCCGGCGAAATCGGTATGAATCTTAACCTCTTTGGTCATAATAATGAATGGATTATTGTAGATTGTGGCATTACTTTCGGTGACCGTTTAGGCATTGATATTATTATGCCAGATCCATCCGCCATACTAGAGCACGCTGATAGCATTAAAGCACTAGTGTTAACCCATGCTCATGAAGATCATCTTGGAGCAGTTCCTTATTTATGGCCTTATTTAAAATGCCCAGTTTATGCGACGCCATTTACTGCTCAAATATTGCGTCAAAAACTAGAAGAAAAGTCTTGGGCAAAGCAAGTAAAAATCATTGAAGTGCCTCTCTCTGGCAGAGTGCAAATTGGTTCATTTGATGTTGAATATATTACTTTAACGCACTCAATTCCTGAGCCAAATGCGTTAGCAATTCGAACAGAACTAGGCTGCGTATTGCATACAGGCGACTGGAAAATTGACCCCCAGCCACTTTTGGGCGAAGCAACAAATGAAAATCGCTTAAAAGAAATCGGAAAAGAAGGTGTTCTAGCTTTAATTTGTGACTCAACCAATGTATTCGATGAAGGATCAACCGGATCAGAAGGTGACGTACGCGACGAATTTGAAAAACTAATAGATCAAATTCCAAATGGTCGTATTGTTGCTTGTTGTTTTTCTTCAAACGTTGCCCGCGTAGAATCTATTGCTCATGCTGCTCACAAAAATGGTAGAAAAGTTGCATTGCTGGGCCGTTCACTTGAAAAAATGATCCGCGCCGCAACGCTTACCGGCTATTTGAAAGAACTACCAGGTTTTATACCGGCAGAACAAGCCATGGATATGCCACGCGATAAAGTATTATTCATAAGCACTGGTTCACAAGGTGAATACCGTTCCGCACTAGCGCGAGTTTCTCAACGTGATCACCAAACAGTATCGCTCGATGAAGGTGATACAGTCATATTCTCTTCCAGGGTTATTCCAGGAAATGAACGCACCATTTCAGCTATGCAGAATCGCTTAATTCATCAGGGCATTCGGATTATTACTTCTCATGAAAAAGCAGTGCACGTGTCGGGACACCCTGCTCAAGAAGATTTAAAATCTATGTACAAGTGGATAAAACCTCAATCACTAATCCCAGTACACGGTGAAGCGCGCCACATGCATGCCCAAGCAGAACTTGGATTAGCAAATGGCATCAAACAAGCACTAGTACCTTCTAATGGCACTCTTATTGAGCTATCTGGCAGGGCCCCTAAGATAATTGATACCGTAGATTCTGGACGTTGGGGTATTGATGGAAAATGCTTAGTTAATATGCAAAGCCTTATCTTAAAAGAACGTCAGAAAATTTCCATTCAGGGTGTTATTTTCTTAAGTATTCCTATTGATGATATTTATCAAATGCAAGGCACACCTGTAGTAAGCTCTTCCGGTGTTGTAGAGCCAGGCGAAGAAGCGCAAAAATTGCAAGAAGATATACAAAATATAGTTCGTCGCACAATGCGGAACAACCTAGGCAAAGAAAAAAACTATATCGAAGCAGTACAACGCGCCGTCAAACAAGAATGTAATCAGCGCTTTGGTAAAAAACCAATCACTGAAGTACATTTTGTAAAAAACGAGTCATTTTAGAAAGCTACTGAGAGGCACCTATATTCTAGTGGATAACCATTACTGGTGCAGTATATATGCACCAGCTTATTGCATTTTCATATTAATTCATCGCCTCAAAATCTGCCTTCAAACTATCCTTTAAAGCTAATGAAACACTTGCTTTGAATGAATAATAAGGATGATTAATCATAAGGTAAGACTCTTCGCTTAAAAATGTACTAACCTTGTCAGCAGGCACCAACCATTTCAAAAAATGCACTGCAGATGTTTTGTGATCAGTCTCACGATTTCTCTCTTCCGTCGGGTCAATACTGAACGCTGGAATTGTTGCATTTGGCAATTGAAACATGATGTGCTGATCAATACCAAATAATTGACTCAGCACAACTTTTCTGCGGACCTCATCATCAATTTCAATCATCATTGTTGCCGATATTTCATAGCCTTTTTCACATCTACCTGGAATCATGGGATTATAGGCAGAAAGCTCATCTGCTACTTGTTCCTCACCACCCTTTTCAATACGAAGCATTTCTTGAATTTGCCACCATATTGTTTGAGTGTTTTCAAAATAAAAAGTAACATCAGGGCCTACGGCAACCCGACGGTTCTTTTTTAGCTGCAAAATTTCTTGTTTTTTTGAAGAACGAATTTGTTCAAAAGTTTGCAGAGGCAAAATGTCAGCGTGTGTTAACATAACCAAAATCCTAGTTTTTAATTCTCAAGCATCACGTTAGCAAATTTTGGCGCTGGAATCTTACATTCTTTCATTTTCATAAAAAGCTGTTTGCGAAATTCTTGCCCAAACAGATCATAAGGATCAGGTTTTATACGCATACATGCTTTAACATAAATAGCAGTTTCTGTTATCGAAAAAATCCCCTTAATTTCAATATCACCAATAATTTCATCTCTCCATTCATCGCTAGCTTTCAATTTGCTAAAAACGTTAGAATAGATCTCTTCGACTTTTTCTATATCAGCTTCATGACTAACTGGCACAACAATACTGCATACTGAATAATCCCTGGAGAGGTTAATCAGACTGCTTATTTCAGAAAATGAAACTACCTGCATTGTTCCATTGCTGTGACGAAATTCAATAGACCTAAGCGACATCCCTTCGATTGTCCCAATATTCCCATTTATCTCAACAATCTCACCTACAGAAACAATCCCTTCAAATAAGGTTAGGATCCCCGAAATAATATCCTTTACCAAGGTTTGAGCACCGATTGAAATAGCCAAACCTAGAACGCCGAAGCTATAGATAATTGGCATAATATCAACGCCAATTTCAGCAAGCACAATCAGCAATGTAATGCATATCAACACCCAATGAAGAATTGAATTTAAAATAGGACCTGCAGTATTCGCCAAAGCTTGTGAATCAGAGTACTTCTGATGCTTATAGGTACGTTTCACCACTGAATTAACAAAACTATTAGTAAAGCGGTTCGTTACTTTCCACATCACAGCAAAAATTATTAATATTACTCCTAGGCGACCGAGCAAAAGACCTAAACTTACAAGGCTTTCAACTTTCCACAAATTTTGTAAGTCTTTGATTTTATAATTGCTTACAATTTTTTGAGCAACCACATCGTCAATGTCCACATCAGTTACAAGCTTTTGTCCGCTTTTGATTTTTACGTAATCCGGATTTGCCGTTATAGCCGGTGATTTTCCATGAGAAATTGTATTTTTTTGATAAGATACATTTAGTGGTGTCGTATTTTCACCCTTTTGGGCAACACACAAACAAGTAAAAGTAATACAAACTAGAAATTTCCACATCACGCATTAAAAAATGAAGAACTACCTAATTGTACTGGATATTCCCAAGTTTACCAATATCATGGCTTTTGTATGCTCATATAAATTAAGAGATTCTCAATTTGCTGCTACATTTTTGCATAAACCTTTTGACAAAAATTTAATTTCATGGCATTTCCAACTGATAGGTAAATTTTTTGAAGGAATAAAGTGGCTGAATTATCTTGGGGTGTAAAGCGTACATGTAATGGATGTAGTGCGCGGTTTTATGATCTTCGTAAGTCTCCGGCAATATGCCCGAAATGTGGAGCAACGTGTGAGGTTCACACAACTATACGTGGTAAACGTGAACGTGCATCAGCAAAAGAGGTAGTGCTACCTTTGGATGATTTTGATTTAGCACTGGTAGATGGTGCCGATTCTGCTGTTGTTGATCCTGCTCTACTAGAAGAAGAGGAAGATCCTGGATTTGGAGATCTACCTGCTGATTTAGACGCAGACGTTCATTAAAAATATAATGGCCACTTAGAGTGGCCATTTTTAATACCTTACTTGCGTAAGGGTTAATCCGTCAGGAGGAGCTGTTGCTCCTGCCTTTGTTCTATCTTTTTCATCACGAATTTTAATAAATTCATCTAAACTAATCATGCCAGCTCCAACGGCTTTCAGCGTGCCCATCATAATACGAACTTGATGATGCAAGAATGATGGCGCTTTGAGCTGAGCTGTAATCAGCTCTCCATGGCGTTTAATACTAAAACGCGAAAGTGTTTTAATTGGGCTTTTGCTTTGGCACTTGCTATCACGAAAAGAAGAAAAATCATAAGTACCTACAATGTGCTGTGCTGCCTCATGCATCGCTTCTGCATTTAGTGGCCTTGCTACGTGCCAAACTTTTGCGTTCCAAACGCCAGGAGCTGTTCTGTTGAGAATGTCGTATTGGTATTCTCTTGAAGTGGCGCTGTAACGTGCGTGAAAATCTTGAGCAATTTCATCACATGCGATAACACTAAGACCTTTTTTGATCAAAAAATGGTTAAGTGCTACCTGAAGCCTGTATGAACTATGTGGATAATTTAAATCTGCATGGGCAACTTGACCTGTGGCATGAACGCCAGTGTCCGTTCTTCCTGCTCCATGAATAGTGACCGGATGTTTTACAAAAAAAACTAATTGGTCTTCTAATGTTTGCTGAACTGTTGGTTCAATTGGTTGACGCTGCCAACCAAAAAATTGTGAACCATCATATTCAAGGATAAATCGATATCGTTTCAAGATACTCAAGAGTCGTAAAATTGGTGGGCCCTGAAGGATTCGAACCTTCGACCCCCTGATTAAAAGTCAGATGCTCTACCAACTGAGCTAAGGGCCCCAAATACTTACTCTATGTTTATAATGAATTAGCGGTTGAAGGTCAACCTTTTTTCTGGCATTAAGAGAAGATAGAGGTTTTAATGAATTGTTAAAGTCCTTGCGCTACATTAAAAGCACTGTGAGAGAAAAAAGTAAAAATGTATTATTTTCGTTTTCTAAAGACTCTAAAAGCAAGCCAAGCAGTGTTAGCCATTTTGGCAATAATTATTTGTTTTTTGTCATTGTGGTTTGTAGTTCTGCGGGTTGGCAAACCAGTAACACGTTCGATCTGCGTTGCAGCAATGAGCACGGATCGCGTTATTGATAGAGAACAACGAATGCGTGTTATTGAAGCGCAAACAGTCACTTTGGGTACTGTTAGCAAACGCATAAACACAGTTGGGCATATGCGGGCTAACGCTATGGTGGTCATTAAATCTGAATTAAGCGGACGTATTGCTGAGTTATTATTCACCGAAGGTGGAGCCGTTAAAAAAGGTGATTTAATTATTCGCTTTGAAGATGCTGAATATCGTGCAGCTGTTCAAATAGCTGAAGGTGAGCATGAAAATGCAAAAGCAAACTTAGAGCGCATTTCGAAATTGCATGAGCAAAAAGTTGAAAGCAATAAAAAACTTGATGAAGCGAATGCCACTATGAAAATGACAGAAGGCAAGCTTTTACAAGCAAAAGCAAATCTTGAAAAAGCTAATATTAAAGCACCTTTTGATGGAACAATTGGCATTATGAACATAAGTGCTGGAGCATTTGTTCAAGGAGCCACTGATTTAGTAACAGTTGTAGACAATAAGTCTGTTAAGGTTACATTTAAAGTTCCTGAAAAAAATGTGCACGATATAGGCGTGGGACAGGTTGTTGAAGTAAAAGTCAGCGCGTTTAAAGATCAGGTGTTCACGGGCATGATAGAAGCGGTTGATGCTAAGGTTGAACAAGAAAGTCACAGTGTGCAAGTAAAAGGCGTTATTCCCAACCCTGATAATTTATTGCGCGACGGTCTGTTTGCAAATGTAAGCCTTATTGTAGGTGAAAAAGGCAACACCATGACTGTAGATGAGTCTTCAATTGAGAGAATCGGTGAAATTGAATTTGTGTGGGTAGTAGAAAGAGGGCGCGCTGAAAAGCGTCGTGTACTGACTGGATCACGTGAAAATGGACAAGTTGAAATTGTTGCTGGTTTGCAACCTGGTCAAATTGTTGTTACCTCAGGGCAAATCAAGCTTAGCGATGGTGCAAAAGTTAAAATTTCAAATATGCCTGATCCATCTGTAAAAGTAATGCTGTAGCGGGGCACGATGCGTATTTCCGAAGTTTGTATTGAGCGTCCAGTTTTTGCATGGGTTATGACGCTTATTTTGGTGTTGTTAGGTGCTGTAGGCGCTTACAGACTACCTTTACAAGCAATGCCTACTGTTTCCAATACCACCATTACAATTGAATGTACGCTTCCTGGCGCTAGCCCAGAAGTTGTTGAAACAACTGTAACCAGAATAATTGAAGATTCTGTTTCTAGCGTTGAAGGTGTTGATCAAATTGAATCTATAAGTAATTCAGAAGATTCAAAAGTTACTGTTACATTCAGACCTGAACGCAAAAGTGAAGATGCTGTTAACGATATTCGCGACAAACTTGCTAAAAACCAAGAGCGAATGCCTAATGATGCAACACAGCCTGTTCTAACTAAATCGCGCGCTGACGATAGAGCAATCATTCAGTTAGCACTAACATCTTCTGTGCTTGATGCAGGTGAATTACATGATTTTGCAAAGCGCGAACTAGAAAAAGAATTAGAAGCAGTTAATGGCGCAGCACGCGTTGATATTTTAGGTGCTAGCGATTACGTAATGAGAATTTATCTAAACCCACTAAGCCTGGCTGCTTACAACATAAGCGTTTCTGAAGTTTTGCAGCAAGTTAAAAGACAAAACATTGAAAAACCAGCTGGAAAGCTTATTTCAAAAGACCGTGAATATTCAGTCACAACTGTTGCCTCTTTAGAAAAGCCTGAAGAATTCGAAAATATGATTGTGGCACATAGAAAAGATTTTTTGGTTAGGTTACGTGATATTGGCCGTGCTGAAATTGATTCAGATGACAGAAAGCAAAAAACATATTTCAATGGAAAAGCTGGTATTAGCATCGGCATTGTGAAGCAGTCTAATGCTAACCCCATTGATGTTGCACGTGGTGTTAAGGCAGTTGTTGAACGAATAAAAAAGAGTTTACCTGAAAACATCACAATTCATGTAGCTAGTGATACAACAACATTTATTGAACGGTCTATTCATGAAGTATACCGCACGCTTTTTGAAACCACATTGTTGGTTATTTTAGTGGTCGTTTTCTTTTTACGATCAGTTCGTGCATCAATTATTCCGTTGGTGACAATCCCTGTATCATTGATTGGTGCACTATTTTTAATGTATTTGCTGAACTTTACATTAAATTCATTAACCTTAATGGCTATGGTTTTGGCCATTGGCTTGGTGGTAGATGACGCCATTGTCGTTCTTGAAAGTGTGCATAGAAATCGTGAATTAGGTATGAAACCTTTCGAAGCAGCTTACAAGGGTATTCGTGAAATTAGTTTTGCAATTGTTGCAATGACACTTACGCTTGTCGCGGTATATGCCCCTGTTTCATTGGCCAGCGGACGCATTGGAAAATTTTTGGTTGAATTTTCAATTACCCTTGCTGGAGCTGTTTTATTATCTGGTTTTGCAGCACTTACCCTTTCACCCATGATGTGTGCGCGCTTATTAGGTGATGATGATCATGCAACAAAAGAAAATATTAACAAAAATAATTGTTCTTCTTGGGATAAATTTAAAGATTATTTTTTAACAGATACTTGGATGATTAATTTAGAAACCAAGTACGAACGCATTTTGAATATGTTAATGCCAAAACGATCGATAGTTGCTTTAGCTGCAGTTGGCATTGCTTGTTTAGGGTACACAACCTATCAATATTTGCCAGCGGAAACAACACCATCAGAAGACCAAGGCATTATTAAAATTGAAGGACAATCGCCTCAAAGCTCGACACTTGCTTACACAGAACGTTATGTACAGCTGCTTGATGATGCGATTAATAAAATTCCTGAAGTTGAACGTCGAGTTATTTCTATTACTAATCCATCTTTTGACGGAAGCATTATTCTTAAAAATAATACAGAACGACTACGAAGCACAGAAGAAATTGCTGCCCAAATACGTGAATCTATTGAAGCAATTACAGGAATTCAAGTGAAAGTTGATGCTGGTTCAAGTGGTGGTGGAGGTGGCGGCGATAGCGGACGTGCTGTTGATTTTGTTATTCGAGCCAATAAAACATTTCAAGAACTTCAAGCAATGTCAGGAACTCTTTGGGGTGAATTACACCATTCTGGTTATTTTCAAGCTATATTCAATAATACGCGCGGTGATGTAGCAGATTATACTGTTAGCGTTTTACGTGACAAAATTTCTTCCTTAGGCATTGAGCCCGATGCTATTGCTGAAACAATTTCTGCACTAATTAAGGGTAAAAAAGCAGATAAATTCAAGAAAAACAATAAAAACTACGATGTGATGGTACAAGTTGAAAATGCTGCGCGCCAGAGCCCAGATGACATTACAAATCTTTTCGTAAAAGCAGCTGATAAAGATGGAACATTAGTACCTTTGTCAGAACTTGTCGTGATTAATTCGAGATCAGGACCTGTTGAAATTCAACACACAAACCGTATGCGTTCGGTAATGCTTTCGGGTGTTTTGAAACCAGAATACAGCATGAAAGACGGTATTAATTTAGTTGAAACTATATCAAAAGACTTAACAACAACTGATTACCGAATTGATTTTATGGGTGAAGCGAAGCGATTTTTAACAGAAGGCCCTCAGATGCTTCTTGTGTTTGGGTTAGCAATTGCGTTTATTTACCTGATTATGGCTGCACAGTTTGAAAGCTGGCGTGACCCCTTTATTATTATGTTGAGTGTGCCCTTGTCGCTTACTGGGGCGGTTATTACCTTAGCCTTCCTAGAAGGTGGCAGTTTGAATTTGTATTCGAACATTGGGTTGATTACTTTGATTGGGCTGATTACGAAGCATGGAATTTTAATGGTTACGTACGCAAACCAGATGCGTGATGAAGATGGAGCAAGTATTGAAAATGCCATTATACAATCATGCAAAATTCGTTTGCGACCAATTTTGATGACAACATGCGCTATGGTATTAGGTGCATTACCATTAGCACTCGCTACTGGAGCTGGCTCTGAAAGTCGCCGTCAATTAGGCTGGGTTATTGTGGGCGGCATGACAATTGGTACATTGTTTACTTTGTTTGTTGTGCCTGCTTTTTATACTTATTTCACTAAAAAGAAGCGTGAAATGATAAAGGTTTCTGTTGCATAACGTTCCCAAAATTTTTGATAATAGTCTTTTAAAAACTAAAATCAAGCATTCACATCCCAAAGTAATTAAACTACAAGACCTGCTGAATGATATTCTACAGCAGCGTCTATGTTTTTTCTCAAGAAATTTTTCATTAAAAGCACACCATACTTTTTTAAAGTGTGTGGCAATGGAAAGCCTTATCGAAATTGATTCGGAAACACTACCATTTAAACCCCACAGTTTTGACCTTATATTCAGTGCAGGGCCATTGATGTTTACAAATGATATTCCTGGAGTATTAAAGCAATGGTACGCATCCTTGAGGCCTAGCGGAGTATTTATGGCATCATTTGTGGGTGAAGATAGCTTAATGGAATTGAAAGAGTGTTTTATAAATGCTGAAGAAGCAATGGGACTTCCACATTATTTACGATTTTTTCCAACCATTGCTACTAAAGATGCAGGTATGCTTATGCAACGTGTAGGATTTCATTTGCCAACCGCGGATAAAACGAGACATATATTTCAAGTTGGGTCATTGTCAGAATTGCTAAGCATTCTAAAGGCCATTGGTGGTAATGTGCTTTATGATAAGTCAAATGCAGCACTAACAAAAAAATTTTTAAAAGCAGTTGAAGAAGACTATTTCAAACGTTACTCTTCTGAAGATCAGCTAAATGTAACTATTGATATTGTTTGCATGACAGGTTGGGCCATTGAGCGTTATGCTGAAGAACGAATACAACAAGACACACCAAAAACTATAGGATTTATATGATAAAAACAACGACACTAGCGAATGGTCTAAGAATTGCCAGCGATACAATAGACCATGTAGAAACAGTGGCGCTTGGGGTGTGGTTGAATATTGGTACACGGCATGAGAAAAAATCAGAAAATGGTATTGCGCATATGCTGGAACATATGGCGTTTAAAGGCACGACAGATCGTACAGCCTTAGACATATCAAAAGCTATTGAAGATGTAGGCGGGTATATGAATGCTTATACATCTCGTGAAATGACAGCATATTACGTTAGAGTTTTACGTAAAGATGTTGAGCTTGCCGTTGATATTTTATCTGATATTTTACAAAACTCTACTTTTGATGAAGCTGAATTTGCACGTGAGCAAGGTGTTGTTTTGCAAGAAATAGGTCGTTCAAATGACACGCCTGATGATGTTGTTTTTGATTATTTCCAGGAAACTTGTTTTGGTGACCATCCTATGGGGTGGGCGACACTGGGCACAGAAGACATTATAAAATCACTTACGCCAGGTGCTGTGAAAGCATATATGGACCGTCATTATGGTGTAAAAAATATGGTGTTTTCTGCAGCTGGACGCGTTGATCATGATGAACTTTGCGGACTTGTTGATAAATATTTCACAAAAATCTGTGATAAGGGCCATCAAACACCATTACCTGCAGGATATGTTGGCGGAGATTTCAGACAAAAAAAAGATTTAGAACAAGTGCATGTAGTGCTTGGATTACCCACTGTTAATATGTTTGACCCAACATATTACGATTATATGATTTTAGCATCGGTTTTGGGTGGCGGTATGGCGTCTCGCCTTTTCCATGAAATTCGTGAAAAACGTGGACTCGTTTATACAATTTCAGCAGATCAATATAGCTATACCGATGCTGGTATGCTGACTATATATGCTGGCACTGGACCAAAGGAAGTTGCTGAATTGCTACCAGTTGTTTGTGCTGAACTGAAAAAGGCCGCAAGCACAATTACTGAAGAAGAAGTCAATCGCTCAATAAATCAAATGCAAGCAGGGCTTTTGATGGGACTTGAAAGCACGTCGCATCGTTGCGAACGTCTAGCAAAGCAAATGCATTTATTCGGGCGTGTTATTCCTATGGAAGAAGTTCTTGAAAAGTTAGCGCGCGTTAATGTGAAAAGTGTTCAGGCTGCATGCCAAAATGTATTATTAGGCAAGCCAACCCTTACAACGCTTGGGTTGGTTGAGCACGTGATGACCTATGACGACTTAGTTGCAGATTTAGCTGCTTAGTTAAGCCTTTGTGTACGCACGGATAGCTTTGACATGATGTCGTCCGTGATTCATTTGGCTTTTAATTTCAATAAGCTCTTTTTCGGCGCTTACAAACTTGTTTTGCACGAAAGTCTTTAATTCTTTTAAAGAAGGTGTTACAGAGCCTTGCTCACTTACTGGCAACATTTTGCATTGCTCTAGCAATTTTTGTAATTCAGTCTCAATTTCATGAAAGTGCGATTCTGTTAAGGCTAGAATTTCGTTACGATTATCCATAGCTTTGATACTATCAGTTGGCCATACATCCATTTTTTGTTGCAGACTTTTTATTTGTTTTTGAATATTATCAATCGTCATATTTTTCCTTATTTCTAGCTGAGGTTGTTAATTTCTATACCAAAAGCGACGGGTTGTTGAAATTCTTTCATTACAACTTGTCCGCGAATGCTTATGTATAAACGCTGACTCTGTCCATCGAAATGGTCAAGAGAAACACTTACTTTTTTTAGTCTAGGTTCAAAGTAACTGATGGCATCCTTAAAAAGATCACCTATACGCACCCACTGAGTTTTGTCGGCAGGGTCGATTGATGTAAAATCGGGAACACCATACATCCAAGGTAAACCTAGACCATATTCTTGGTCACGATAGCGGCTGTAAATCTTTGCTGTAGCGCTTAAGCGTGTATTTAATAAACGAGCAACGTCATTGACTATAGACTCTAACACTTGAGCACGATTGAGAATTATCCGTTTAGGATGTTCTTGCTGTGTTTCTGGAATATCATCAATTAATCTCTCAAAGAGGGGCGCTTTACTACCTTTTTTTGGTTTTGGCTCTGGTTTATTTAGAAATGAGCTTGTACTTTTATTTTTGCTAAACGACTTCGCTGTGGTGCCCATTTGTAGAATGCATTAAGCCAATAAAACTATTATGTAGTTCTATTGGCTATAAAATCAATTCTTTAAAAAAATAACTTTATTTACTTGTGTTTGTAACAAAATCAACAGTGTAAACTTTTTGCCCAGCTGCTTTTTCACCTTTGTAATCAAATCGTGTGATCTCAATTTTTTTTGCTTTAAAACGAATTGTAATTGATGGAGTCACAGCTGTTTGAATGAAAAAAAATGTACTGACAATTTGCGCTTTTTCAAAATTAAATGTTTCAATTTTAACGCTGTGTCCACCAATATTTCCAGTTTTTGTGAAAATAACATCGACCATTTGTCCATTTGCAATAGTTTCAACGGCTGTAATATCAACATCACTACAAGGCAACGTGAATTCTATTTCATCCATTCCAAGAGTAGCAGATGAATTTGTAGCCGAATTAGAGACATCTCCGCTTTCTTTTCTCCAAACGTTCATCTTTAGGCCATGAATAACAGCAGAGTCTAGGTAACCAGTAACACTACTACTAGTTATGGCTTTTCCGCTATATACAATTTTTGCAAATAAGTCTGCAGAAGAAGCCTGTGATGCGTCGCGTCCCTCAGCATTACTTACGATCGTAGCTTTTTGATCTAAATTCATAATTGATATTGACATATTTTATCTCCTTACGCGGGTGGTGCTGGTAATTTTGCGACCAGGCGAATAGAAACTGCCAGATCTTCAAGCTGAAAGTGTGGTCTGATATAGGCAACTGATGTATATGAACCAGGCTGCCCAGGAACTTCAAATACATCAATTCTTGCTTCACGAAGTGGATACTTTGCTTTAACCTCTTGAGGGGCTCCGTCGTTTAACAATACATATTGCGCAATCCATGTGTTTAGATAATGAGAAACATTATCTTTTGTCATGAAGCTTCCAACTTTATCACGCATAATAACTTTGATGTAATGAGCAAACCGTGAAGCAGCTAATATGTATGGAAGCCTTGCTGAAAGGTTTGCATTTGCTGTAGCGTCATCAAGATTATATTTCTTTGGCTTCTGAGAAGTTTGCCCACCAAAGAATGCTGCGTAGTCAGTTCCTTTGCAATGACATAAAGAAATAAATCCGTTGTCGCTTAATTCTTTTTCACGACGATCCGTAATGCTAACTTCTGTTGGACATTTAAGAGCAACGTCTCCATCTGGTGTTTTGAATGTGTAAGGAGGCAATCCTTCAACAATACCACCGCCTTCAACGCCACGGATAGCGGCTGTCCAGCGATATAAGCTAAACGCATTACACATGCGCTCAGCTAGAACGAATGCCGCATTACCCCAACAGAAAAGATTACTGTCAGCCATGCCTACATCTTCTTTGAAATTCAAACCTTCAACAGGAGATGTATCTGGACCATAAGGTAGGCGCATTAGAACGCGTGGTAACACTAAGCTCACATAACGAGAATCTGGAGCACTCCTAAAACTGTGCCATTTTACTAACTCTAAGCTATCCATTACTTTACTTAAATCTCTTGGAACGCCTAAGTGCTCGAAGCTATCTAAGTCAAAAAGCATAGGATGTGCAGCGCTTATAAATGGTGCATGTGCAGCTGCGGCAACACCTGAGATTTTTTCAAGCAAGTCCATATCCATAGGAGATCTGCCAAATTCGAAATCACCAACCAAACAAGAATATGGATGTCCACCAAAGGTTCCGTATTCTTCTTCATAAACTTTTTTGAATAATTGGCTTTGGTCAAATTCAACTGCTTTATCTAGGTCATTTTGCAATTCTTGACGAGAAAGGTTCATCAACCTTAATTTTAAGTGTTCACCTGTTTCGGCTTTGTACACTAAGTAAGACAATCCTCTCCAAGATCCTTCTAACTTTAGAAAATCTGGATGATGCATGATTTCATTAAGTTGACTGGTCAAAAGGTTATCAATGCGGTCCATATGATACGCTAGATAATGTCCAAGTAGTGTTGGTGCATTTTCGTCAGGCGTTGCAATCTGCGTTAAAAATTCCTTTAAAATATTTAAGACGATTGGTTTTTGTGATTCATCACGAACCATTTTACCTTCACTCAACAATTTATCGAGATCAGCACCTGTACCAGCAGCAATTTGATCTGCTAGTGCTTTTTGTTTTGCAGCATCTCCCATTAAATCAGAAAGCATTGCAGCAAGTGCATCATTACCATCAAGCTTATTCATTAAATCTTTTAAGTGACAGCGTGAATCATACAGCGTACTTAAATCATCAACTCTTTTGACAATGTTTAATGGCTCAAAATCTTCTATGGAACTGAAAAATAGCTCAAGAGAAGTTTCAGTTTTGTCCGCTCCTAATTTGTAGGGAACAGTAATTGCCAAGCGTGGCTTGATAGATTC
>CAYUNR010000020.1:0-22392 GCA_964446295.1 uncultured Candidatus Finniella sp.
GTTTTGTTGCCGATTAGGTCTGTTCTGGACGACATCCCGGCAGTATCTGTATCGCTTCAAAAGGCCGTTAAGATTCGGCATGGTCAAGCAGTTGAAATGGATGAGGCTAATTCCTTAAGCATTTCAGTGTTGTGCGATGATAAACTTATCGCCCTTGGCCATGTACAAGATAATTTGTTTTATCCGAATCGTGTGTTTAACATTTAAAATAAAGGAAAACTCGATGTCGATTAGTCCAGAACGTAAACAAGAAGTTATTAAAGAATTTGCAACAAAAGCTGGTGACACAGGTTCACCTGAGGTTCAAATCGCCATTATAACTGAACGCATTAGAAATCTTTCAGATCATATGCAAGAACACAAGCATGACCTGCATTCCCGTCGTGGTTTGTTAATGCTTGTTGGTCAACGTCGTCGCTTACTTGATTATTTAAAGCGCGTTGGTGAACCTCGCTATCAAACATTGATTCAACGTTTGAATATTCGTCGCTAAGCTTTTGTGAAAAAACAAAATTCACAATTCGTTATTTTTAAATACCTAATGGAAGAGCATGTTCGTGTCTCTTCCATTTCTCATTTTAACCCCTAAGGAATTTTATGTTTAATATTACACGTGAAGAAATTGAATGGGCTGGTCGCAAGCTAGTTCTAGAAACGGGCAAAGTTGCTCGCCAAGCTGATGGAGCTGTAATGGCAACATACGGCGGCACAACGGTATTGTGCACTGTTGTGGCACAAAAAGAAGCCAAACCAGATATTGATTTTTTCCCTTTAAGTGTACACTACCAAGAAAAAACATTCGCTGTTGGAAAAATTCCTGGCGGTTTTTTGCGCCGCGAAGGCAGACCTTCTGATTCTGAAACTTTAAAATCAAGATTAATTGATCGCCCTATTCGTCCTTTATTTCCAGAAGGATTTCGCAACGAAGTGCAGGTTATTTGTACTGTGCTTGCTTACGATTTTGAAAACGATACAGACATTACAGCACTTATTGGTGCATCTGCAGCCCTTGCAATATCTGGCATCCCTTTCCAAGGACCAGTAGGCGCAGCAAAGGTTGGTTATATTAACGGCAAATTAGCACTGAACCCTACTCCTGAAGAGATGAAGAACTCAGATCTTGATTTAGTTGTTGCAGGCACCAAAGACGGCGTGCTGATGGTTGAATCAGAAGCTAAAGAGTTACCTGAAGACATTATGCTTAGTGCAGTAGAATTTGGTCACGAAAGCTTCCAGCCAATACTAAAATTAATAGAAAAGCTTGCTAAAAAAGCAGGAAAAACTGCATGGGAACTTCCAAAAGCCGCTCCTGAAGTTGCAGACATTGCTAAAAAAGTTGCAAAAATTGCAGAAAAAGATCTACGTAAAGCTTACACAACTAAAGCTAAGCAAGATCGCTATGCAGCAATTGATGCAGCAAAACAAAAAGTCACTGAAGAACTTACTGACTATATGGAAACTCATCCAAAATTAGTAGCAAGCGCATTCAAAGACCTGCAATCAATTGTTCTTCGTGGAGATATTTTAGATTCAGGAAAAAGGCTTGATGGTCGTGCACTTGATGAAATTCGTTCAATCGTAGCTGAAGTTGGTATTTTACCACGCGCACATGGAAGCGCTTTGTTCACTCGTGGGGAAACTCAAGCATTGGTAGTTACAACGCTTGGAACAGGTCAAGATGAACAAATGGTTGATGCGATAGAAGGTGAATATAAAGAACGCTTCTTGCTACACTATAACTTCCCTCCTTATTCAGTTGGTGAAGTTGGTCGTTTGAGTGGAGTTGGTCGTCGTGAAATTGGTCACGGAAAATTAGCATGGAGAGCAATAAATCCATTGCTACCCACAAAAGAGCAATTTGCCTATACAATTCGTGTGGTTTCAGAAATTACTGAATCTAATGGATCATCTTCAATGGCTACAGTGTGTGGCACTTCTTTGGCGCTAATGGATGCTGGTGCGCCACTTACAAAATCCATTGCTGGTATTGCTATGGGGCTTGTAAAAGAAGGTAAGAAATACGCTGTATTGAGCGATATCTTAGGTGATGAAGATCATTTGGGAGATATGGATTTCAAAGTTGCTGGAACAACTGATGGTATTACAGCGCTTCAAATGGACATCAAAATCACCAGCATTACTGCAGGTATTATGAAAGAAGCTTTGGCTCAAGCACAAAAAGGCCGTTTGCATATTCTAGGCGAAATGTCTAAAGCCCTTGAGTATTCAAGAGGACAACTAAGTGCCTATGCCCCAAAAATGACAACATTTAAAATTAATCCTTCAAAGATTCGTGAAGTGATTGGTTCTGGTGGTAAAGTAATTCGTGAAATTTGCGAAACAACTGGTGCTAAAGTTGACATTGAAGATGATGGACAAGTAACTGTGGCTGGCGTTACTCAAGAAGCTATGGATGCTGCAGTAAAAATGATTCAAGGTATTGCTTGTGATCCTGAGATTGGCCACATTTATGAAGGTAAAGTTGTGAAGGTTGCTGAGTTCGGCGCTTTCGTAAACTTTATGGGCGGCCGTGACGGATTGGTTCACATTAGCGAATTGGCTCCAACTCGAGTTAACAAAACCGAAGATGTTGTGAAACTTGGTGACGTTGTTCAAGTTAAAGTCCTTGGTTTTGATGACCGCGGCAAGATAAAATTAAGCATGAAAGCTGTTAACCAAGACTAATCACGATTTAATTATTAATAAAAAAGCTGCCAAATTTTGGCAGCTTTTTTTGTTGGTAAGGTTGGTTACAAAAGTTAGCTTCAAGATAAAAGATTAGTCATTTGTCTTCCAATGGTTTCGATCGAGTACCTATCGCGAATATATTGCGGAATATTTGATAATTTTTTGTTTCTTATTTTCAGGATCATTTTAGAAAATTTTTCAGCGATCTCTACAGGATTATTAGGATGAGCAACTGGAAATCCCATTTCTTCAATTAATTTTTGAGAAGTACCTGGAGGTGTAATGCCAAAAATAGGTTTGTTGGCACCAATATAATCAACTAATTTACTTGGTAAAAATGGGCTCAACTTCGCTGGGGCATCAATAATTAGTAATAGATCAGCATCTTGCATAAGAGCAAGTGAACCAAGATAAGAGATAGAAGATCTTACAAAAACAGTTTCTTCTAAACCATGTTCTTTCATTCTATCACCAATATCAGTTGTTGCTGACCCGACGAGCTCAATTCTAAGATTTTCCAGGTCAGATTTTTGGAGATTTTTCAGCGCTTCAAATAAACAGTCTGGCTGACGGTTTCCATAAAAATTACCCATATATCGTATAGTCAAAAGACTTGCTGCATTAGATACACTTTCCTGCGCAGGATATAAAGATTCATTAAAACTGTGTGGAAGATATAAAGCTTTTGATCGTATTAAAGATGAATAGCTTTTTGTGACAAGGTCAACGGTTTCTTCTGACGTAAAAATTAATTTGTCAGCCATGTCAAAAACAGCATTTTGATAACACTTGTTTACAAACCTTACCCAAGTATTTTGGTCATTAAATGCATTATCCACCCAAGGATCGCTGAAATGCGCCATCCATCTTAAGTGGGGATACTGCTTCTTGAGTTTTAATCCGGCAATATGAGTGGACATAGGTTGCCCAAATGTAACAATTACATCAGCACCAAATTCATCTATAATGAGTGAGGTTTTTTTATAAAGATCAAGATGCCAGAAATATTGAAAATCTGGAAGAATAGACTTTTTGATTATATGACCTTTTGATTTTTCAATAAACCTAGTAATTTTAGAATTCTCAGCATACTGAACATTATCAAAAGGGGTGAAACTTAATAATGATTGATCTCCAGCATCTTCAGTAGAAGATGTAATTACTTTCAGAGAAAATTCTTTATGTAAATATTGGACTAAATGGCTGATTTGAATGGAGCGTGGATATTTTTGAGGCGGATAAGCGTATGTTAAAAAAAGAATTTTTAATTTTTCCATCGTCTTATCCAAACTGACAAAATGATCAGGTTCCAAATTTCGTGCGCAGCATTTTCATCTCCATTTTTTAGATTACTTAATAGAGCAGAAAGCCTAGCGGTATCAAACCACCTTTTTAAATGAGGTCCTTGCAAGCTGGTTTGAGCAAACTCAAAAAGTTCTCCTTTTAGCCACTTATAAGCTGGAACAGGAAACCCTTGTTTGGGCCGAGTGATAATTTCTGCAGGAATCCTTTTTTCAGCAAAGGATCGTAAAATACGCTTTGTTGTAAAGCCGCTTCTTAATGACCCTATCTTCCACTCTAATGGCAATTTAGCCGCCCACTCAACCAATTTATGGTCAAGAAATGGCACACGAAGCTCTAGCGATGTGGCCATACTCATCTTATCAGCTTTCATTAGCAGGTCTTCAACAAGCCATGACTGGCAATAAACCTGTTGCAATTGATCAATAGGCTCAGGAGATGAACTTATTTCGTAAAGATTTTGGATATATTTTTTTGTAGAATTTTCTGGTTTAAACGCACAGAGACCTAACTTTCTATCTTCTGAAAACACATTGGTAATATGTGTAGCATTAAATTTTAGGAAATCTGAATATCCAGATTCAGCAAGATTTTTTGCACTATTAAAAGGAAGGAGATTTAAAACTTTCTTTGGCAAGTAACTCAAAGTTTTCAAATAGAATAATTTTTTTGCAAGTTGATCAAAATTATATCCAGCAAGAATTTCATCGGCGCCTTCACCAGATAACACCACCTTGACATGTTCTGATGCTAGTTTTGAAACGTAATACAAAGGTATAGATGCTAAATCAGCAATAGGCTCATCAGAATGCCATACAAATTCGTCGATAAAATCAACAAACTGCTTTTGTGAAATAGTTATTTCATGGTGTGTTGAGCCAATATGTTTCGCAACCTTTTTAGCATAACCTAGCTCACTAAATTCTCCGCCGTCTTCAAAACCAATTGAGAAAGTGTGAAAATTTTTATGTCCAAGCTCAATTGCTGCTGCTGCCACACAGCTTGAATCAAGCCCACCACTTAATAAAATTCCGACAGGCACATCAGATGCTAAAAGGCGCTTTTCTACAGCTTCAAGAAAGAGCATCTCAAACTCTTTTTCATAATTTCTATTTTTTTGAATTTTTTCCGAATAAAAACCGACAGACCAATATTTTACAATGCCAAACTTTTTATGTTTTAAATCGTATTCAAGATAATGGCCTGGTTCTAATTTATGAATATTTTTCCAAATAGTTTCAGGCGCAGGAACATAGCGTAATGTCAAATAATCCCATATCGCTTGATCATTAACATCGGGTTTTTGAGGTAAAATTTCAAGGATTGATTTAATTTCACTGCCAAAAATAAAATTTTTATTATCATGATAATAGTAAAGAGGTTTAACTCCCAAACGGTCACGAATCAAATAAACTTTTTCAAAACGAGGATCATAAAGGCAAATACCAAACATCCCCTCGAGATCATGAATGGCTTCTATGCCTTTTTTGAGATAAAGCTGAAGAATCACTTCGGTGTCTGAGTGGGTTTTAAAAGTAATTCCTTCCTGTTCTAATAATTCCCGAAGGTGTTTAAAATTATAGATTTCACCGTTAAAGACAATGCCAACCCCACAATTTGACCAAATAGGTTGATCACCTCCTGCAATGTCAATAATGCTAAGACGTTGCATGCCAAAAGCAAAATCATCACCAGCCCAAAATCCATTTGAATCTGGTCCACGATGCTCAATAACCTTCAGCATTTTTTTGATTAAGGCTTCTCCCGAAGCCTCATCAAATTCACCAATAATTCCCGCTATGCCACACATGATCTAAATAGCTTTTGTGCCATGAAACCATAAACTCCAACCCCATCTTCGAGCTAGTGGCTTAATAATACTCTTAGGCACCCAATTAATTATTCCTGGTAACATTAAACGTAAAACGCAATCTAGATCAGTACCTAATACACGTACATTTACATCACGGGTGAATGGATGTAAAAAATCTAGACCTTCTTTTTTTGTAACTGGCCAAGTATGTGGATTACCTTCTTCTTTATGTCCATCACCGTAACGACTATTCAGCTCTAGTTGAGATAAAAATTTAGATTCTTGATGCAAAAATCCTTCTACATAATCAGTCATATACCACTGGTACAAACTTTCACGATTATAAAGCATAATTCCAAAACCTCCGCCTGGCTTAAGAACTCGGAATAACTCCTTAATTGAAACATCAAGATTCGGCGAATGATGTAATACGCCCCACGACCAAACATAATCGAATTGATTATCCTCAAATGGCAATTGATTAGCATCTTCCAGACGGATATCAGCCGTTAGACTATGCAGCTCAAAACGCTTCTTAGACTGTTCAACAGATGTGGGGTTTAAATCAACACCAGTGCAGTCAGCCCCGTTTTTTGCCCAATTCATGAGCATAGTACCAAGACCACAGCCAATCTCCAGAACTTTTTTGCCTTTATATAAATCATAAGGAAAAAGTTGATCAAACGGTTTTTCATTGTGAAGAGGCTTATTCCAACTGTAAAATTCATGATCAACGCGATCAAAAAATTCTTTCGTTCCCATCTCAAAAGAACCATCCTTATAAGATATCTGACCATGGGTTTCACCGTAAGTCATAGGATTTTGAGCCCACCAATCCTTGATGTCTTTTTTAGAACTATCTAACACTATGAACGTCCTACTATTTTGTCTTTGATAGCCAAAATAGAGCCGGTAACCAAAAGACATGGTGCAAAAATAAATTCAGGCAAAAACGTTATTTCCAGCATACGGCGAAACAACAGCTTATTTCGCACCATAGAAGTCAAAGGAAAACACTGCTTACGACCATTTAACACATTAACCTCTTTGAATTTTTTTATATATTTTTTCTCTAGTTTACCCCATCCAAGGCCAATGGCATCAGGATAAAGCAGAATAATACGCCCCATTTGATACGAATCACCTTCGCTAATCAATTCTGCAGCAGGAAATTTTTCACGTAGCAAAGCTAACATATATTCCTGCGTGCGAGGATTTGACCTTTGACAAATCACACTGTAGAGCTTTATTGGTAACCACCATGGCTTTTGCATAAAAAATGAATTGTCAAAGAAGGCGTAGGTTTTCATTAGTCATTCCTAAAAGTTGAGTGTAATTCATATTTTCTGACGCTTGCACAAGAATTTTCATCGCTTGAAAAAATTCTGGCTTGTCATAAATGTGACTAGGATCCCCATAAATATTTATAAATATAGGATAGCAAGAAGAAAACTTAGCAAGACTTTGGCTTGTTTTCAAATAATCATCACGAGCTCTAAAACGATCATGCGCCTCAAAATATCCCCAGGTGTCCATAATATTCAATGGCTCTGAAAAAATGCCTGTAACAGGAATTTCTAGTAGACCATCTTTCTTATATATGGGGCCATTTTTGTAGGCCATTTCAGGACTTGTTGAGGTTGAGAAACTGTAATTCATTGTCTTTAGTACTGAGTAAAGAAAACGTAAATGCTCTGGCTTTTGAAATGTTCCAAAATGCGGAGTTCTCCAGCCTGTTGGCGTTATTCCTAAGACATCTTGTAGTGCTTCATGACCTTGCAAAATATCTTGTTCTACAATCTCAAATGGCTGCTGATCATAAAAAAAGCAACTCGCATGACGATTGTTGGCTGTATCAAAATAGGTATGCTCTCTGCCACCATGATTAATAAACTCAGCACCTGTTTCATGGATCTTTCGGTAAACCTTGTCTGCTTTTTTTAACAGCTCACCAGGGACTGCATAAACAGGAGTAATTCCCATATCTAAAAGCTTTGAGTGCACATCCCAAACAACTGCAATGTCTTCTTCAGTATCGCAGTCAAATGAGAGGACAAGCTTAGATTTATTAAATAATTTTTTGCATTTCCTAGCATACAAATGCCAGATAAGATTTGGGTTGATGCGATTGAGGATTTTTAAATAATAAGTAGTCAGCATTACAAATTACTTCCTTTCGCAATGCTAGCAATTAATTGATCACCAACGAATGGATAAAAGTGTGCCGGATCAAAAAAGTTTCCAAGATTGTTAATCATAGCTTTATCCTCATTAAAATCATAAAGAAATTCAAAGACATCCTTAATGTCAAGAAGCCATCTGTTATAAATAGTCTCACCTGAGATTTTTTTCTGAAACTCAAATAATGATTCATGAATAGGGCATATTAACACAATTATCCTTGAATTAGGAAAAGACTCCTTAATTTTTGTTAACATGTCTTTATAGTCATCTCTGTACCTATAGTTATTCACACAATTTTTGCCATAGTAACCTAATGTTGATTTGATATTTTCCTTGTCTAATTTTTTTTCTTGGTTAACCCGCTTTTTAATAAAATCACGAGTATAATAGTCGTTAAAGTTTTCCTGGGTATTTAGTAACAAACGTAAACTTAAGTATGATATTTTAATTTTAGCGTAATCTATAAGTTGTTTTATTTTGGAAACAGCGTATCGTAAAGTTATTTTTGGATCTATGTTTCCTTGTATATTTAGGTTGGTGGCATGAAAATCCAACGATAATATAATTAACTTTGGAGTCCCTTGAGTCTTCTCAAAAAATTTAAGATAGGGTAGATACTCATCAATTGAAATACCACTCACAGAGCAATTAAACATTTTATATTTATGTAGTTTAGAAGCATCTATATAAGAACTGCGGCTTGAGCCTATTAATACAGAATTGTATTTTTGAGAATTATTTTGTAAATGTACAAATTTTATATTTCTTTCATTTGAAACAGAGATAAAATCTGTCACAGCCTGATTAAAGAAATTATAGGGGTCCACAATAAAATTTATACACACGGATAGCGCTACTAAACTTGAAAAAAAATAGAAAAAATAAAAACAAAATTTCTTATGCATATTTAAAACTGAAAATATATAAATTCACTTTGACTATCAATGTGATACATACATAGTAAAAATAAATAAAAACTAACGACAAGTATCAATACCCTTTTCCATCTTTCATTCAAAAACAAAAGCTTTTTAACTATTTCTTGAGAATTCACCCCATAAGCACACACTGACACAAGACAAACTAGATAAAACAGTTCTGATTTTCCTAAAAAATATGGCATTTCTGAGGTTTTTAAAGTAATAGGAAGGAACTTAGCTAACTTCAACCACCCTTCCGGTAGCAGCAAATAATCTTGGAAATTTAGCATATACTTATAGTATTTTATTGCTGCAGTAATACTCTCACTTCGAAATACAACCCATCCAATTGCAACCAGGAAAAACGTTATTGCGTGCTTTACTTGATTCGGTATAATGTTTTTGGTTATCCCACATAACGCGTGATTCGTAACCAATAAAACGCCATGGTATCCTCCCCACACAACAAAAGTCCAATTCGCTCCGTGCCATAAACCACCAATCAGCATTGTTATAAACAAATTAAAATAACGTCTTGATTCACCTTTTTTATTCCCCCCAAGTGGAATATACAGATATTCACGCAAGAATGATGAAAGCGACATATGCCATCTTCTCCAAAAATCGCTAATACTTTGCGCCTTATATGGAGAGTTAAAATTAAAAGGTAAATCAAAATTAAAAAACTTGGATAGTCCAATGGCCATATCGGAATATCCAGAAAAATCAAAATAAAGCTGAAAACTATAAGCAATAGCTCCACACCAACATTCCAGTGGCGTTAGGACTTCTCCAGAAGATACTGCCTTAAAAACAGGAGACACATAAAGAATCAAACTATCAGCAATCAAAACTTTTTTCGAAAGACCAATAATAATAAAAATTATCCCTGTATAAATATTTTTATAATTAACTAGATAACGAGCTTTATCAGAAAACTGACTAATCATATCGTGGTGATGCAGAATTGGACCTGCTATCAGATGGGGAAAATAAGTAACAAATAAAAAATAATTAGTTAACGAATTATTTGACGCAGTTTTCCCTCTATAACTGTCGATAAGATATGCTAATTGGGTAAAAGTATAGAAGGATATGCCCAGAGGAATAATAGCATTAAAATGTTCATTAAGAATTCCTAACGTATCCACAAATAGGAAATCAAAATATTTATAAAATAATATCAAACCTAAGTTAAATATTATTCCTAGCGTTAGCCAATTAGAACTCCTGTTTTTTCTGATTCTAATTCCAATAACATAATTGATGAAAATAGAAACCAACATTAAAGGAAGATAGTTTAATGCCATAAAGCAATAGAAAAACACAGATCCAATGCATAACACTATTTTAGGGAATACATATCCATATCTCGTAAAAGCCCAATAGACAAAAAAAACAAGTGGAAAAAATAAATAAATAAATTCGTAAGAATTAAATAACATTTTCAATAATACTCTTAATTCTTTCAGCAGCTTTTCCATCCCATAGGGGAGGAGTTATGCCTTTCTTAGGATGTTGAATTTTATCCAAAAGGTTATCGATGTTAACCAGCTGATTGGACCCCATAGTCACTGTTAATGGACGTTCTGTTGTATCTCTTAACGTAAAGCAAGGAATGCCTAAATAAGTGGTCTCTTCCTGAATTCCCCCTGAATCTGAAATTACATACGCCGCATTTAATACAAGATTCATAAAATCAATATATCCTTGCGGATCTATGATTTTTAGATTTTTTGGCAATTGATCAATTTGCTCAAGATTCTTTTTTGTGCGCGGATGGACTGGGAAAACTACCGGTAAATCTATCTGTCCAACTTTTTCCATTATCAATTTAAGCGTATCAGGCGAATCAACATTAACCGGACGATGAAGCGTCAATAATACATACTTTTTCTCATCTAAACCAAAAAAATTATAAGTTTCTTCTTGTTCGATATTATTTTGCATCAAGCAGTACGTATCAATCATGATATTACCAACGAAACTAATCTGCTCTGGCCTCACGCCTTCCTTAAGCAGATTTTCATTAGCATCTTCTGATGGTGTCCAATGATAGTCACTAATAGAATCTGTCACAATTCTATTGATCTCCTCAGGCATAGTACGATCAAAACTTCGCAATCCAGCTTCTAAATGTGCAACTTTTAAATGCAATTTTTTTGCTGCAATCGAGCATGCAAGAGTCGCATTCACATCACCTACCACCACAACTAAATCAGGTTTTCTTTTTTCTAAGCACAATTTTTCGTAAGCAATCATAGTTTGGGCTGTTTGCTCGGCATGTGTGCCACTACCCACCCCTAAATGATGATGAGGAAGAGGTAAATTAAGATCATCAAAGAATGCTTGCGACATTTGGTAATCGTAATGCTGTCCCGTATGCACGATTTCAAGTTTAAACCGGCTTTCTTTTTTGAGCGCATGATACAGTGGCGCTATTTTCATGAAATTTGGCCGTGCAGCACAGATAAGATGGATAGTTTTCATATGCTCACATACTTTTTATACAGATCAACTAATTTTTTCTCAGTAATTTCCGGTGCCCAATTCTGTAGTGCATAATTATGCGAAACCTTAGCCAACTTCATTCTGAATTCTTTATCTGCCAACAATTTTTCTATCGCATTTTTATAGCTTTTTGGAGAGTCTTCTACTAAATAAAAATTTGCATCTTTAAGCTCCTGGGCAGGCTGACCAAAACGATCATTAAGAATAATAGGAAGACCAACTAATGCAGCTTCAATACAACTTTTACTTATTTCATAATTAATAGAGTGATAGATATAAATATCAATATCTTTCATCAAAAAAATCAGGTCCTTATTATTCATCGTTTTTATAAATGTAACACGGTGATCACACCTTAAATCACGCGCAAGATTAACAAGTGCGTCATGCAAGTCACCATCACCTACTAATGTTAAATGCGCATTTTTTAAAAATGAAATGGCTCTGATAATATTAACTGGATCCTTCTGAAGATAGGTCTGACGCCCCACACAAAGAAGGTTGATTTTTTCAGGATCAATAGAATAATCTTGCTTTTTGCTCAACCCCAAACCAACAACATTATGAATAACTGAATAAGACTTCACCCTATTTTTTTTTAAATAAGATTCAACGGGTGAATAAACTGCAATCACATGATCCAAAAATCTGAGACAAAATTTTTCTAGTTTTTCTTGGCATTTTCCAATAATCTTATCTTTCAAATTTTTTGCTAATCTGCCACGAAAGTAATCAACATCTGGATTTCCATGAAGACTTGTAATGAAAGGAACTTCCAGAATTTGTTTAATTTTAGCCCCTAAAAAAGTATTAAGGTGGAGACCATAACACCGCACTAAGCTAGGCTGGATTTTTCTAGCAATAACAATTGCTTCATCTGCCCATTTTTTCATCAAAAACGGCTGCCACCCCAGTGTTTTTTTGAAAAATTTTTTTGGTTCAGGGCAATTGTAAATAAATAACTTTGCGCTCCCCACCATCGACTGCAAAAGAAAAGGGTCAGGCTTATCATCATTAGTCATCATGATGTGCACTTCTTCAAAAAAATTCCCCGGATTGTAATACCTAGGGACCACTTCTCCCTTCTCAATCCACGATGATATATAGTCAGAAGATATAATTAGAAGTTTTTTTGTCATTTTTTTACTATTAAATCAATCGAATGTGCCAAAGGATTAGTTTTTACTAGAAAAATAAATTTTATTAAAAATTTTTCCATTTTAAATCTTCTGCAAAGTGAAACCAGAAAATTGATTTTAGAGGATTGAAAAGCATAGCCTTTCGATATTTTTTCATTAATGTCTACTGAAATTGACAACCCTTGGGATTTTAAAAATCTTTTAACTCCAAAATTAGTTACATAAAAAATGCAATTATCCAAGAAACTTGTTTTACGATTCAAAACTTTCAAATATAACCGTGCTAACGGTTTTGGAAATAGTGGCAACCATGGCAAATGGTAATGCGCTTCTTTTCTGAAAGAGCAATAATTTGGTGCAATAATAAAAATTAATCCACCCGGTTTTAAAACTCTTTTTGCTTCTTTCAAAGCATGTTTATAATCACTGATATGTTCAAGTACATTCCAAAAAGAGACCATATCAAAAGTTTCATCAGAATATGGTAATGCTAGTGCAGATCCATGAGAAAATCGAGAGAGATCTACACTTTGGCTAGATGCTCTTTCCTTTGAAATTTCGTGCTCAAAAGCCTCAACCTCAATTCCATAAGCGTCATATCCATTTCGAAGCGCCGACAAAACAAAGCTCCCGTAACCAGAACCGATGTCTAAGATTTTACCAGTAACAATAAAAGGTGTTATTTTCTGTATTAGGTAGTCACTTTGAACGTTCTGGACGTAATTATTGATATGCTTATCAATTTGTTGAGGAAGAAATATACCCTCATACTGCTTAAAAAGATGCTTCCTTATTTTGCTTTCTATTGCACTCATTGCCTTATTTTTCAATAATAAAATATAAACTTGATGCTTGATTGGGGATAAATATTTTCCCAAAGAACTCAAAAAGATCGTCCAAAATTTTGTAACCCCTTAATCTAGAATCTAAATCCCAATGAGGGATGCCCCAACCCAGGCGCTTAATCTCTTTAATCGTAAAGCCAGCCGCTTTAATTTTTTCAGAAATACTTTTAATCGTATAGAAGTGAACATGATCCGTTGTTTTTAGTGAATTTGGCTGTAATTTGTAAGCAAGTTGCCACCAAAATGCCCCTTCATTAGGAATACCAAGAATACAAATTCCTCCTTTTTTTAATACTCGATGAACTTCTGAAAGTGCTTTTGTATCATCCGGAATATGCTCAAGCACATGATTAAAGAAAATAACATCGAAAGCCCCTTCATTTGCAGCATAATCAGTTACATCCGCAAGAACGACCTCTTTTGCAATATTTCTATTTTTAGCACGAACAAGGCGAGCTATGTTGTAGTCAGAACCATATAAATTTTCTGCATAGTTTTTTAACCATTTAAAATTAGCACCATCTCCACAACCTAGATCTAAAAGAGAATTGATGGATTTCTTAGATAAATATGTTTGTAGAATTTTTTCAACATAAGATTTTCTTTTAAGTAAATGATGACGATATGGTCCCGACCATATAGTTTCTTGGGAGCTTTCATACCATTCCTTTTTACCTTGTGATTTTGCATCTTCAATGTGAGATCGAATATCAGCATAATTCCGAACAAGAATAGGAATAGATTCAAAGCACTCAGTCTCTTTTCCTCCGAAACAACAAAAAGGGGAAACTTTATTAAATTTTATATTTTCTGACATACGATATACCACCGATTCGCAAAAGGCTTAAAAATTTTTAAATTAGATACCTTATAATCCAAATCACTATTTTTTGAAAAATGAAAAATTTTATCAATGAAATTTAGCTTTGAAGCCACTCTAGAAATTAAAGGGAGATATTTCCATTGATCCAAAAAACCAAGTGCGTGAGACTCAATAATTTTTAAATTATTAATCGCACAAACGTTTTTGACCTCATCCCAAGAAAGAGCATTAAAAGAAAAATGTCCTTTAGAAACATAATATTTTTTCCAAAATCTTTGAGACAAATTATACTTTCCTGTAATATCCAATATTACTATTCCGTCTTTCTTTGTGACACGCACACATTCACTAATAGCCTTGCCAATATTTTCTAACAACACAAGTACAGAATAACTATACACCAAGTCAAAAATAAAAGAAGAAAATGGAATGTCCTCCAAATCACCAAAGGAAAAAATTACATTTTGAACTTTAAAATCTTTCTTTTTTTGAGTAGCTAAATTTATAAAATTTTGATTGATATCAATACCTTGAACATTACAACATGCATTGCTTATAGCAAAAGTAAATAAACCATTTGCACATCCCGCATCTAAGAGATCATAAGCTGATTTTGTATATTTTTTAAGAATTTCATATTTTAATTCAGAGGAAAAATGCTTATCGATCTGGAAACCATATGAAGAAATTAATTCATTGTGGATAAGATCTGAAGTATATTCTTTTTTCATAATCACTCTCTAATCATTTGATAAATTTTTAACCATTTTGAAATGGAACTTATGGACCCCTTATAAATAGGAAAAAATTTTCCACCAAATCCTATTTTAAAATTTGAGATTCCTTGTATTTTGGAGCTGAAATGCTGATAAAAAATTTCTCCCATGTCAAGCCAGGAAATATTTATATCTTGTAAATGTTGAATCATTTTCCAGTGCAAAAAGTGGTTCGCCCCAACTTTATAGGCATCATCAAAACAGGCTCCAGTCCAATAAACTGCTTTTCCTTTGTAAGCACCATAGTTAGCCATTGCAATCGGTTTTCCATTTAAAAGAGCAATCCCAACAATGGCGTTATTCTTTGGAAGCAATATATTAAATATCTGTTCAAAATATTTTTTATTATGAGGAAGCAGGTCTGATTTAGCATAAACTTTTTT
The DNA here is from genome assembly GCA_964446295.1 of uncultured Candidatus Finniella sp. Classification (GTDB taxonomy): domain Bacteria; phylum Pseudomonadota; class Alphaproteobacteria; order Paracaedibacterales; family CAITNM01; genus CAITNM01. The sequence goes on from CAYUNR010000020.1 coordinate 15,385, forward strand.
ATGCATACCATAGTAACATTCTAAATCCTCTGGTAAGGCTAATTTAAAGGTAATATTGTTATTTTCAGCTTTCTTTATTTCAGATTTATGACCTTTTCTAAACCCTTTCCAAATATCTTCCAAAGGACGAGTTAAATCTATAACGCTTGAGTATGCTCTATTTCCAGCAAGACCATGGACGAACAATGGATCTATGTCCTGATTGAGTGATGCAGTAGAAAAATTAATATTTCCAGCCAAGCAAGAAAATTTTGATAATTTTTTTAAAAATTCATCAATTATAATCTGAGAATAACAACCATTATTAGTTTTATCATCTGTCAGCCACCCACCAATATTATCTAGGAGAGGGGCATTAAAGATTCTGAATATTTTGCTTTCTATTAAGTACAGAGGGAAAATTCCAACAATATTTTGAGAATTATCATATATTCCAAAGCTTTGATTAGAATGACCATGCCAACTATTTTTTGCTTTGATAAAATCAGAGGTGTGCCAAAGCCAGCTATTTTGATGATTTTCAATGTAACTATCCCATTCATGAGAAGTTATTTCATCGAAATTTTTTATAAAATATGGCATATTATCATGTATGTACGGTTCCTTTTTTCATAGTTATAATTCGATTGCAATCTTTCAGTGTCGTTAGACGGTGAGCAATCATGATTACCGTGCGATTTTTACTAACAACGTTAATTGTTTCCATAAGCTTAGCTTCTGTTTCATTATCAAGGGCAGAAGTTGCTTCATCAAAAATCAACACTTCTGGGTTACGATAAAGCGCTCTGGCAATAGAAATTCGCTGACATTCACCGCCCGACAAACGAACACCTCGCTCACCAACAAAAGTTTTAGTGCCAGCTGGCAATTGATCAACAAACTTTTGCAGTTGAGCCGCATCAATAGCCGCACTCAGTCTTTTCTCATCAATTTCTTTTTCACCAAAAGCAATATTAGCCTCAATCGTGTCATCGGTTAAATAAACAATCTGTGGAACGTATCCGATTTTTTGATGCCATTGATAGGAGCTAACCGGATATTTTCCATCAACTAAAACCGATCCTTTTTGTGGCATTAAAAGCCCCAAAAGAATATCAATCAACGTTGATTTTCCTGACCCGGTTTCACCAACAATACCGATACTCTCACCTTTTTTAATTTGAAAAGAAACATTTTTAAGCACGTCTCTTTCAACATTAAGGTACCGAAAAAAAATATCTTTTAATTCAATAGAATGCTCAAACTCAAAATCAGGAACATTCACATAGATTTCTTTGGAAGCTACTGTATTGTATTCTTTATAAACTCTTTCAATATTTGGGATTGATGCTTTGAAGGTATTCAGCTGATTTATCACACGATTGAGCCCTGGCATCACTCGAAATCCCAAGTAAAGATACCCGCCCAATACACCAATCATTTGCACAGGAGTTTCATGTTCTGAACACAAAACAGCAATTGTTGTAACAAATAATCCAACGAACAAAACTTCTATTACCATTCGCGGCAAAGCGTTTGTAGCAGTTTGAATTGCATGAATTTTTGACTTTTTACGAGAATGATATTGAAATGCATTAACGAAAGCTTTTCGTTTCCCCAGAAGCACAATTTCTTTAAACCCCTGAAAAAACTGCAGTAAATTTTGACCACTATTAACGACAGCTTCTTGCATTTTCTGCCCCCACCTATAAAACTGAGGAAGCATAATTTTTACAATAAAAAGTCCCAAAACCGCACCAAGACAGAAAATGGTAATCGCCAATGATGGATTCATAAAAACAACCATTCCGATAAGGAAAATAAAAATAACCCCTTCGGATAAAATGCTCGCCACTGAAATAAGACCAGCCGAAAACATCAACTCGACATCACCACCAACCACTGCAACACCTAAAGAAGAATTTCTCGTCAAATAAAATTCGTAGTCAGCTTCTGCGTAACGGAGCAGTAACTTTTCTTTAAACAAATAATTCATTTTTTGAATAGTAAAATTTTGATAAAATACCTCTGCTACTGCGACAAGGTTTTTTATTAGATAAATTGCCCCAACAATCACAGCAATATACAAAACTATTCGTCCGGACGTTAAGCCATCTGAAAAACCAAACATGCTCAAATATTTTTGACCAATATCAGGTTGATTAAGCACCTGCGCAAAAATCACAATGACCGATGCTGTCACAACTTCTAGTAAAGATGTGATTAATGCAAATAACGCAATTCCGATCCATTTTAGTTTTTCTTCTTTTGTTAGAAGAAATCTAATCTTTTGAATTGCTGATGAAATAGATTGAGATGACATCGCTTTGTTCTTATCTTTCTATAGCTGCCGCAGTCTGGGTGAAAATCCAAACATTCAATTTCCTACTTTTATCAACGACTGTTAAGCCGCTTCAACCGCATAAGCAGGCACAGTTATTCTTGTCTCTCTACCTAGAAAACTCAATAACAGTTGTACTCGCTGTTTATCGTCCATCCTCTGAAATACCGCCACCTGATCTTTAAAAGCACCATCCATAACACGCAGATTTTCACCTTTTATGAAGGCATTTACACAGATAATTGGTACAACTCCGTCATTTTCTAGAGTTTTTAATTCCTCAATGATAGATGTAGATATACCCAAAGGGTGCCCATCATTCAACAACAAATACGCAACGCCTCTAGTGCCATTAACGGCCCTCCATGCATCAACTTTCAAGTCCAGCTCTACAAATAGATACCTCGGAAATAAAGGCTGCAATATCTCATCTACACGCCTTGCATGACGACGAGTTTTTTTAAACATTGGTAAGTAAACATCATATCCCTGCTCTTCAAGATGCTGCTTTGCAACTATTTCTTTTAGCGGTTGAGTGTAAACAACAACCCACTTCATGCGCTCTGCTCCATTTCAAAATCATGGTCGGATATGTGAAGTAATTCCAGAAGCAGTAATTTTTCTTTCGAGATTTGATTCTTTACACTATCGTAAATAGCTTGAGGATTAAGCACATCCGTTATTAAAACGGCATCGAAGCTACTTAGGTCAGCATTACTGTCAGTATCCAACAATGTAATGCAAATACCAGCACTGGTAGCAACCAAAACTGCTATGTCTCTTAAATCACCAGCTCCAACAAGTGCAATATTTTTCCACTCATTTTTTACACAAACAGAAAATGCAGTTTCACATTGATACTTAGCATCTCTAAAAAAATGTAAGGACCTACTTAAATAGTCAGAGACCATGCGGCTTTTTTCTGAAAATCCTTCTGGTGTTAAAAAATATGAAATTCTTTGAGGAGAAATTTCACGAGCACGAATCCACCCTTTAACCACACAACGCTTCAAGTATGTGTTAACCAATCCCAAAGCCACACCTAAATCACCAGCAAGCCTTCGCTGAGAAACTTCAGGATTATTTCCAAGCGCACTAAGAAGACTTAAAAGAACTCCGTGATCAGCTTGATCTTTCGTTTTTTGAAAGGTGCTCAATGAATTTTTCAGATTAGCGTTCATAGAGAGAACACTATAAAAAGAATCTGTGAAGGTCAAGTAATATTTAGCACAAAAATTAATGACAATCAGAAATAATCAGATCGACACCACCATCAAGATTTGCACTTAAGTTACACTCACTATGATATTATCACTGATAAACCGTTAGTTCTTTGAGGCTCATCACAACGGTAATACCCTCACCCCAAGTTATTTCTTTCGTACTTATTACACCTGTGGAAAATAGATCAACATTGCTTTCTTCATAATCAGGAACTGGATCAGCTGACTCAAGATCATATAATGCTTCTTGTAGACGCCATATTTTACTTGAAGGCAAAAGAGAATTATCTTTCAAAGATACCCTTTTATCTTTTAATGGCGTAATCACAGTATTAATTCGCACAGGATCGTGCACTTCATAAGCAGCATCAAAAACAATTTGATCCGATAAAATATTTTTACCTTTTTCAATAGTTTCCAGTATTTTTTCTAGATGACCAATCGGAAATACAAGCTGCTGATTTGTCATGAAACCATCCATTTCTGGTTTTTGGAAATAAACGCGCCAGCCTCCTTCTTCCGTCACTTCAGCTCCACCTTGCAAAAGAGATTCTGATGCACCATCACGAAAATTTTCGATGTGAAAGGATACTTCAGTAAGAGATTCCCACGAAGCAATATTTCTTTCAATGGCTGTTGTTGTGCCATCATGGTAATGAATCTGCACTTCTAGATTTTGCCTGTAAACCCAACCCTCTTTTGTTTTAACAATCTCAATAGAGCTTTGGCCAGTGACCTTACTAACCGTTGGATCATTTGGTTTTTTACGTGGATGAAGTTGAATATCATAAATGGCTTTATGTGGCATGAGCTTAAAAGATTGGGGCTCATCTGGCTTGACAGGCGCTGCTTTTGGAGAAATTTCTTCCACAGATTTTTGCTGTTCTACAGCCTCCACAACAGAAGCAGCAGACTCTTTGTTGCTTGCTTGATCGAATAATTTAACGACCTGTGCTTGTTCCGAAGAGGAATAATTTGGCTCGCCCAAAAGAGTGGCAACAGAAAACAAAAAAAGCGCGCAAAATTTGCCCACGGGATACGAAACTATGACTTAACAGAATCAATGTAACAAACAATTCAGAATTTTCCTGCAATACATTTTATGAATACGCTATTATTTTAACCAACCGTTGTCTTTTAAGCACGGTTCTGCCTTGCAAAAATTGATTTTTAATTTTTCACCACTCAAAACTTACCTAAAATCTAAAAATAGGTAAAACTTATAGATATAAAAATTTTAAAAAGGCGCGGTCATAAAAAATACAAAATTTAAAAATATATTTGAAAATTTTTTATCTATTGCAATAGCTATCAGTTTCTGGCTGTTTGTAGCAGCGCTGCCTCCATTTAGAATTGGTATTTGGGTTGATTCAGAATGCCCTCTGGTTGCGGCTCACATAGTATTTTTTCTAATTGGTTCGTGTTTAATTGTTTTGCTTGCAGCAAAAAAAGAATTGTTTTTTTCGAAACATACACTCATTTTTACTGGTTTAGCGTTGCTCTCATTAGTTGGCACTTTATGGGCAAAAAATCCAACTGTACACCACTTCGGAACCCCTCTGTTAGGAGAAGGAACCATTTTATTTTGTGGACTATCTATTCTTTCTTTTGGCTTAGATAACACTTCCAAAAAAATAATTCATTGGTCTGCAATATTTGCTGGAGCTACCGCAGGATTTTTGGTTTTTTTGCATCACCCCAAACATGGCTTAAACATTAACCCTAATTGGCTACCTTATGTTTTTGGCGCATTTTTAGCTCCAATTGCTTTGGGAATATATACAATCAGCACACTTACTACCAATAAAATAAAATACGTAACTCTTGTGTTATTAAGTAGCTTTCTCTTGTTTGTGTCACATAATAAAACAGGATGGGTAGCCGTCTTTGCAGTGACATGTTTTTGGTTAATAACCAGAAAAACTAAACATGAACGCTGCCTGCAAAAATACTTGTGCGCTAGCGCACCTTTAGCAAGTTTAATAGCCATCTACACCTTAGGTAATTGGCCACAGTTTTCAACACTGGAGTCTAGAAAGCTCGCCATTCAAAGCTATGTTATCACTTGGCAAGATGAACCCTTAAGTTTACTGTTTGGTCATGGTTGGGGGTATTATTTCGAAAATCTTCAAAAAACAATAACTTCACTGCCAGTAGCATTTTTTAAAAATCATTCTTGGAATCCTAGCTGGGACGGCATTGAAAGACTTGATTTTCATTGCATGCATTTAGGTGCCGAGGCGTTGTTTAGCATTGGATTAATCGGATTAATTTTTTACGTAATGTTAGTTTTATCGCCATTCTCCCAACAAACTTCTACAAAGCATTCATTTAGTGTGCTCTTATTTTCTGTTCTTTTTGGCTGCCTAACCTCTACCTGGTTCACTTTAATGTGTGTATGGCCATTTTTTGTATTGGGATTCTCAATCTTAAACCAAGACAAAATCTGCATTACAAAAACACCCCTGCCTATTTTATGGCTGTGCATTTCAACTGTGCTTTGTGCACATGGAGCAATTACTTATTGGCAAACAGCAGTTTTATATCCTGCAAATCCAAAGTCTTTATTTTACAGATTTGCGCACAATAAAAAATTACCTGCTGATGAAGCAGTAAAAAGCATCTACAATTATCAAGGATTTCACCTTGGGCACTTTGTTTTAAACACATTAAAGAAAGTAAGCCGAACACCGTCCAACGCAATAGCGACTGAGCTTAATATGGCCTTTCGTGTCTATGATGCAAAAAACAGCCCTTTGGTCCTTGATGTAGCAATGCTTCATGGAATGCAATTTTTTCAAGGATCTGATAATGAAAAAAGAAACCTGTGGGAAAGTGTTGCGCATGCTATTCTACAAAAAGCACCAAGACGCAGTGATTTATTAGTGCCTTATGTGAAAGAGCTTATTGAAAGTCGACAAATAAACACAGCAAAAAACTTTATCAACATAATGCTTGCAAAAAATGTAAGGGACCCTTTTGCGCTATGGCTTAAGGGAATTGAGCATATTCATGAAAAAGATACTGCGTGCGGCAAATCGCTAATGATACAAGCTTTAGATCAAGGTATTGAAAAATGGATATACATTCCAAGACAACTCAAGGATCAAATCAAAGAAAAGCCGTTTCCTTAGGCGGCTTCCTTTTTGCCTAATGATGAGTGCGCTCTTGATGTAAGTGCTCATTACTGTGCACTCTTTCAGCATGAACATGCTCCTCAGAATGCACACGATTTGCACTAAATAAATTTCCCAAATGATCAGACAACGATGGAGATGCCAAAGCAGAAACCACGTGACCTTGAGAATGCTCATGGGACCTATTTGCAGCATCATGGTTATGCTCAGTTGGCACAACTTGGTGAGCGTGCTCTTCCACATGTGCACGATGCTCTTCATGTGCAGGTTCAGCCGCCAAAACATGGTGCTAAAGATCATCCTAATGAGCAACATGCTATTCATGAGC
>CAYUNR010000021.1:0-21798 GCA_964446295.1 uncultured Candidatus Finniella sp.
TTACTTCACCATTTTGATCTAACCAAGGAAAAACTTCCCACTGCAGCCAATAACAATAGTCCTTATTTTTTATTTCTTGCTTAAGGGACTGAGCACGCCAAACCTTACCCTTCAATGCATTTTTAAGTGCAGCTCCTAATGGCTTTGGGCAAGGGCTAAAAATATCATTAAACTTTTTACCCAAAACGTCTTCAGCAGAAAAAGCCTTCTTTCCTTTAAAATAATGGCTTTTCAACCAATTAAGCGCCGTAAAACTAAGCCTAGTAATATTAAAATTTCTATCGAGACAAAATACAGCAATGGGGACTTGATCAATTAGCGACGTTAAATAGGCCCTGGAAACCTTATAATAATCAAGCTCTGAATTTTCACTGCATTCTTTAGCCGAAAGCGCAGCAATTAACGGTTGCATATATGCTAACAGCCCGTCTTGCTTGTGAATGCTGTCTCCGCTAAAAAGTTTATCCGCTGCAATTTTTACAGCGTTTAGTTGGGCCATGGACGCTCCTTAATAGGGTTTCTATGTCTTCAACGCTCTTGTGTTATAGGTACACCTTTTAATTACAGCTGTCGCGCATAAAATTTAAGAATCGATAGCGGGCAGCACCGTAGCCTCTGCACTACCAAAACCTATGCACAATTCACCCTTTGTAGCCATTGCTACCAGTTGCATAGAATCATTATCAGCTAAGTAGACTCGCTCTTCTCCTGAATTCAAATGAATAGCATTCGCACCATTCCAGGTTAACTCAATAAGGCTTCCATAACTGTCAGGTGTAGGGCCACTAATAGTACCCGTCCCCAAAATATCACCCGGCTGCAAATTGCATCCATTCACCGTGTGGTGTGCAACTTGCTGTGCAATATCCCAGTACATATACTTGTAATTCGTATGTGATATTTCTTGATACGCGTCCATTTTAGGCGTTTTAATTTGCAAATGCAGATCAATATCAAAATTAATGTTTTGCTTTTGTAAATATGACAGTGGTTTTGGACTTTGTTCAGGACCATCAACACAAAATGGCTGTAAAGCTTCCATAGTAACCACCCACGGTGAAATAGTTGTGCCAAAGTTTTTGCCCAAAAATGGCCCTAATGGCACGTATTCCCACCTTTGAATATCGCGCGCGCTCCAATCAAGTAACATCACCACACCAAACACATGATCTGCCGCAGCATTAATTGAAACAGACGTGCCTAAGTCATTGCCAGTTCCTATAATAAAACCGAGCTCAATTTCTGTATCGAATTGACGGGTCGGTGCACAAATAGGCGCATCTTCACCAGTTTTCAACTGTCCCCTTGGACGCCTAATTTTTGTACCGCTAACCACAATTGCACTTGCACGCCCATCATAACCCACCGGAATATGGCGCCAATTTGGTAATAACGGATTCGCTGGATCACGAAACAATTTTCCAATATTAGTTGCATGCTCAATTGACGAATAAAAATCTGTATAACCACCAACATGCACTGGCATTTTCATAACTATTTGATTTTGAGGGATAAGTAACTCGGCTTGCAAAGATGCGTTGTCACGTAAATCTGCTGTATTAGCATCTAATAAGTTCATTAAAAACTGACGAACTGCATTCCAACATAGTTTCCCAGTCGCTAAAAAAGTATTCAGTGTTGTTTGATTGAAAACTTTTTTACCAGCCAACGCTTCAACTTTTAATAATCCTTTTTCTTCCAATAACGTCAGATTAAGAACATAGTCGCCAATAGCCACGCCTATTGATGTTTCCCCCTTATGTTCAAACACCCCATAAGGAAGGTTATATAAAGGAAACGGATGCGCGTTAGGAATATTCAAAAATGATGATTGCATGTGACTATAGCTTTAAAAACATTAAGCACACCCTAACCTAATGGTGGCTTTTGGTAAACTGAGAATTAAAAAGATGTAACAAAACTATAAAAAACAAATCTGAAAGCTTAACATGGATTAAATCACTATATTGAACAAAAAAAACACATTATTAATCTTTTATTAGCTTTTAAATGTTAGCTTTAAAAGAATGGCAATTTCTCAATTAAGGATTATTTTATGTTTTCAAGAATTTTTCTTGGGCTAGTAGTTTCTAGCGCTATGGTATCAAGTACATATTCAGCTGCAGGAGGTGGTGTAGTTGGTGGTGAGGGATGGGGGGCCGCAAGTGGTTATGCTCACGGCACAGCACATGCCGATAATGCCTGGAATGATATATTTCCAGGTATAGCACCCGCAGCTGCACCTGGACCTGATTACATAATTATCAAATAGCTAGCCAAATTCAAAATCCTAATTGGAATGGCATATTGGATCGCTGGCATGCTCGTCTATTACCTCAGCTAAATGCAGAACAACTCACAAAGCTTGCAGCACGCATTCGTGAAATATACCCTAATGGAATAAGCTTTGCCGCACCAACTATGATTACTGAGATGCAATCTGTTCGACGTGACATTGAACCTGGTAGGTATCAATATGTCGATGAACCAAGGCAAGTAATTGGCGACATGCCGTTAGCTTATATTCCTTTATCAATCGAAATTCCTTTTAGATATGAAAAAATCGATGAAATTATTGGATCAAATTTTGATCATGCAATTATGGGTGGCGCTAAAAGAAACACTCCCGTTGCAGATGGCATTAGCTTAGGGACAGCATGGTCGATACTGAACGAATTCATAGAGCACTATAGAAAAGGTCTAGGCGAAGCAAATATGCTGTTAGCAAGCGCTCAATTATCGCCTCAAGAAAAAGCTGGACTCGAAAAGCTTATTGAAGGCTCATCACAACTATTCAATAGACTTGCTGAGCTTCACACACAAATTAATACCGAATTTGAAAAGCCAAAAACCGCAAGAAACGCGGACGTAATGAGCAAGGCGATGACCGAATTCATGGCATTACTGCGCGGAGAAGCAATGGCTCATTTCAGAAGTGACCTTGAAGGTGGTTTTAGAGAAATTTTGAGATTCGTTACCGCACAGCCTGCACCTGCTAAACTTAAAGTAATGCAGACATTTAAAAATGCAGGATCAGTGCCTGCTGTAAAAACTAAGGAAACAACAGTCCAAATGCTTGATCGGTTATTAGCAGTTCCTGGTCGTGCAAACGAAATTGCCCAAGCTATGGCTGCGGGTGGGCACGAAGGCTTACTGCTTACTCTGCGCTTAGATGGAAGACTTTGGAACGTGTTTCAGTTGAATGATTCACAAAATGCTGCAATCCAACAACAGTTACAACAACGCCAGTGGGGCCAACAATGGCACAATTGGCAATTTGAACAAGAAGTAATGCAACCCATGGAAAATGCAGCTAATGCTGTTGTGCAAAAATTAAACTTAAAAGTTGGCTCACATACAATTTTGATACGTCAACCATCGTCAGGCACGCATGTATTCAGAGTTGTGCGCTTCAATGTAACTCCAGGTGGCTGGAATCATATGACTCAGCAACAAGCTAATCAAGCAAGATTAGATGCTGACCTTGGCTTAGTAGAGATTCGTGAAGCAAAAGATGGTGATCGTACAGAATTGTATAATCCACTTCGCACACACGGAAGAAATTCAATTCAAGGCACTATGATGGAACAACGTGTTCACGGAGTTATGGCAGCTCACCGTATACATGCATTTTCAGCATTACCAGAAGATGTACGTCATAGATTAAGATCTGAAATTGATCGCTATTCTGATGAACGTGATTACACACGCATGGAAAATCAAGGTCTTTCGAGAGAAATGTTAACTCGTGAAGAACATTCTCCAGCTTCTGAAGCAGATGCTAAAATAGTTGCAAAAAACCGTGCAGCAAAAGTATCAAGCGAACTAAAGCAACGGCTTATAGGTTCACGAGTTGCTCGTTTACGCACTCACGGAGATGATTTAACAGAAAATCCAGCTGAGTTTATGCAAATGCGCGTACACACCTTGTTCGATCCTGAACGCTTACACACAACACATGGATTATCAGAACGTGAACGTCAGTTCTTTGGGGACAACCTTGAAGGTGGTTACGTTGATACAGTTGAAAATGCTATAGCGGCACGTCAAGTACCATTTGACCCAGAGTTTGGTCCAGCTAGACTACATTATGACGCAGAACGTGCACATCACAGCAGATATGAACTTGCACCATATAATGTAGCTTCTGGGTATGGACGCAGTGAAGATCACTCATCATCAGCCGCTGGTGCTTCAGGCTTAGCAGCACCAACACAATCGTATGATAACCTTGGCAATGCATTGGCTGACTACGATATGCAATAAGAAAACTACGAACAAACAAAGAGAAGCTGCTTAAAAACAGCTTCTTTTTTTCTATTCAACTGCCAAATGTCTTATTACATCGACCATACGATTAGAAAATCCCCACTCGTTATCGTACCAAGAAAGCACCCGCACCAAACGGTTATTCACTACTTGTGTTTGAGTTGCATCAAAACTTGAACTAAATGGCGAATGGTTAAAATCGATTGAGACCAAATGATCGGTTACATAATCTAAAATTCCATGCAGTTCATTTTTCGAAGCGGTTTGCATAAAACTATTCACCTCATCAATTGTTGTATCCCGCCCTACCATGACTTTCAAATCAACCACTGAAACGTTAGCAACGGGCACACGAATGGCCGTGCCATCAAGCTTGCCTTTTAATTCCGGTAAAACTAATCCAACCGCTTTGGCTGCGCCTGTTGAACTTGGAATCATTGACATAGCAGCTGCTCTTGCGCGCCGTTGATCATTATGCAGGGTATCAACCAAGCGCTGATCACCTGTATAGGCATGAATTGTGGTCATGTACCCACATTCAATACCAAGTGATTTATGTAGAACTGATGCCACCGGCGCCAAACAATTCGTTGTGCATGATGCGTTTGAAATAACCTGATGAGTATCATTTATTTTTTCATGGTTGATTCCATAAACAACTGTAATATCGGCCCCATCGCAAGGTGCCGAAACAATTACTCGTTTAGCGCCAGCTGCAAGGTGTTTCGCTGCACTATCACGTTTTGTAAAACGACCCGAACATTCCAAAACAACATCCACCCCCATTGCACCCCAAGGTAACTTTTCTGGGTTAGGTTCTGCCAATATTTTAATTGGCCCAAACCCAACATCTAATGAATCACCAGATGTAGTAACTTGTCCACCAAATCGCCCATGAATTGAATCATACTTAAACAAGTGCGCGTTATCTTCTAAAGACCCTAAGTCGTTAATTGCTACTACCTGAATATCATGCACATTACGCTCAACCAAGCTGCGTAAAACCATCCGTCCAATACGACCAAACCCATTAATTGCAATTTTCATAACGTCCTCTTGTTTTAGTTTTTGTAGAAGTATTTATTTCGTTATATACTGACATATGATGAGCCAAAAACAACCACAAAAAATTGAAAAACTTGATCCGCATTTAGTCAACCAAATTGCGGCGGGTGAAGTTATTGAACGTCCAGCGGCAATTTTAAAGGAATTAGTAGAAAATGCCTTAGATGCTGGCGCTTCCCAAATAGTTGTTGAAGTCGAGGATGGAGGCCGTGCCAGAATTGCCATTAATGACAATGGTAGCGGCATTACAGTTGACGATATTGCATTGGCTTTTGAACGTCATGCAACGTCTAAATTATCTCATCAAGATTTATTCGCCATCAATACTTTTGGTTTTCGCGGAGAAGCACTACCTAGCATTGCATCTATCAGTCGCACAGAAATGATTACCCGCACAAATGCAGACGAACACGCATGGAAAATCACCATTGAAGGTGGAAATTCATCAAAACTTATACCTCATTCGGCAGCAGTTGGCACCACTATTGAAGTGCGTGATATATTCTACGCCACCCCAGCGCGGTTGAAATTTTTAAAAAATGCCACAACGGAACTAAACCACTGCAAAGACATGATCAGTCGTATTGCCATGGCAAATCCTTCAGTGCATTTCACTTTTAAATCTGATTCAAAAACTGTTTATGACTGGTCAGCAGGAACACTTGAAACACGCATTGGTCAGGTTATGGGCAATGAATTTGCACAAAATACAGTGCCTGTTCTTTTAGAACGCAATGGTTACAAACTAGAAGGGTTAGTAAGCCTGCCGACTTATTCACGTTCTCAGGCAAATGATCAATATATTTATGTGAACAACCGCTGGGTACGTGACCGCAACGTTGCTGGAATATTACGCGTGGCTTATCAAGACGTACTCATGACTGGTCGTCACCCGTTAGCTGTATTATTTTTTAATCTTGATGGCCGCGAAGTAGATGTGAACGTGCACCCTGCCAAAACTGAGGTACGCTTTCGTGATTCTGGTTTTGTACGAAGCTTTTTAATTCAAGGAGTTAAGCAATCATTATTGGCTAGTCAGCATACATCATCACCCATTATGGGAAATTTTGTTGCCAATGCTTTTAGCGCTCCTAGTCCTAAAAATTTCACTAATCCTCAGTTCAATCACAAGCCTATTCTACGGGACAGCTATCCATCAGCTAGACCACATCCGATTGCTGCATTTATTCAGCCTGCTTATGCACCAGTTTTAGAGCAAGAAGAAGCCGCTACTGATTACCCCATGGGTATTGCAAAAGCACAGCTGTTTGAAACGTTCATTGTAGCGCAAACAAAAGATGCATTATTAATTATTGATCAACACGCAGCTCATGAGCGCATTGTGTACGAGGAACTTAAGGCCCAATGGAGCACTCAAGGCACGCTTCCATCACAACCGTTAATGCAGCCTGAATACATTGAACTTAATGAGAGTGACTGCGCATTATTTGCAGAACATAAAGATCTTTTTGAACAAATTGGTTTTGTGATAGATGTCTATTCAACAAAAACTTTGGTTGTGCACTCAACCCCTATTGCTTGCCATCTTCAAGGATCAAAAGAATTTATAGCAGATGTTTTAGCCGACATAAAAACCCTAGGTGAAGGCGTAAGCGCAGTCGAAATTTTATGGGAAAAACTTAGTAGCAGAGCTTGTAATAACAGCATTCGCGCAGGAAAAACGTTAAGCCTTGCAGAGATGAACGCCATGCTACGTCAAATGGAATCTACTCCGAAATCTGCCCAGTGCAACCATGGCCGCCCTACTTTTGTGACCTTAGACAAAAAATCATTAGCAAGGTTATTTGAGCGGTAATTTTTTCAATATAATTTCCCCTTGAAAAATTGCAAATTAATTACCAAATCAGTATAGTATAAAGAAAAATTGAAACGAATATGAACTTGGCAGAAGACAACATCATTAGCTTTGAATCTTCAGGTACCACACTTGATTTAGCTGAAATTCAAACTCTTATCCCGCATCGCTATCCATTTTTGTTTATCGAGCGAATAGAAAATGTAATTTTAGGCGAATCAGCTGTTGGCATTAAAAATGTTTCTGTAAATGAATGGTATTTTCAAGGACATTTCCCTGATCACCCAATTATGCCAGGAGTGCTAATTGTAGAAGCTTTAGCTCAAACAGCAGCAGCATTGGTTATGAAAACACTAACCGTACAAAACGGTGGAGAAAAACCGGGAAACCTTGTGTACTTCATGTCAATTGATGAAGCAAAATTCCGTCGCCCCGTTGTTCCTGGTGATGTCTTACGCTTAAAGGTAACCAAAGAACGGTCACGTGGTCATATATGGAAATTCAAAGGTGAAGCGTGGGTGGGTGAGCACTTAGCGCATGATTCCATGTTTACCGCAATGATTACGCAAAAATGAAAATACACCCATCAAGCATTATTGAACCTGGCGCAAAAATAGGCGTTGGTGTTACCTTAGGACCATTTTGCAGCATTGGTGCAGATGTTATTTTAGAAGACTATGTTGAACTTGTTTCACATATCTCAATTAGTGGCATTACAAAAATTGGTGAAAAAACTAAAATTTACCCGTTTGCTTCAATTGGTCATAACCCACAGGATTTAAAATACAACGGCGAACCATCTACAACTATTATTGGTTCCCATAACACCATTCGTGAATATGTAACCATTCAACCCGGCACAGCAGGCGATGCAATGCAAACCATTGTTGGTGACCACTGTTTGTTTATGGTGGGAAGCCATGTCGCGCACGATTGCGTAGTTGGAAGTCACGTCATAATGGCAAATAACGCCACATTGGCAGGTCACGTAAAAATTGGTGACTATGCTATTATTGGCGGACTTGCCGCAATCAAACAATTTGTGCGCGTTGGTGATCATGCAATGATTGGCGGCATGGCAGGCGTTGAGCATGACGTTATTCCGTTTGGAGTAGTCGTTGGCGAACGTGGCTGGTTAAATGGTCTTAACCTAGTTGGTATGAAACGTCGAGGCTTCAACCGCGAAGCAATCGGAAAATTACAAGACATTTACATGAACTTGTTCATGATAGGAAGTGACCAGCCATTAAGTGAGCGTTTTGACGCTTTACGCGATAAATACAACAATGATGACGATGTTACTATTCTGTTAGATTTTTTAAGCACAAAATCAAATTCATTATGCCAACCCAAAGCAGTATAACTAGCGAACCGTTGGGAATTATAGCAGGCTCTGGCGCATTATTTTCTCTTGTTTTGAATCAAGCACTAAACCAACAATTACAGCCAATTGTTGTATCATTTAAAGATAATCCATTAGACAATATTGAAGGTCATCATTTACAAACAACCCTAGGCAAAATTGGAGAAATTTTACGTTTTTTTCAACAGCACAACGTGAAACGACTAATATTTGCAGGCAGAATCACACGTCCTTCATTTACGTCCCTAAGCTTTGATACAGTTGGGTTGAAATGGATGCAAAAATTAAGCACAAAAGCATTCGGTGGAGATGACACGCTACTAAAAGGTATCACTGAACTTTTAGCAAAAGAAGGATTCCAAATCATAAGTCCGCGAGAATTCTTGCCAAATTTAGTTTTGAAACCAGGCGTATACACAAATGCTCAGCCAAATAGTGTTGACGAAAATGACATCACACGTGGGCAATTGGTCTTAAGCACCTTATCAAACGCAGACGTAGGACAGGCTTGCATTGCACAAGAAGGTTTAATTCTTGGTGTTGAAGCTATTGAAGGCACTCAATATTTAATCGAACGCTGTGTAAATTTGAAACGCCATCCGAATGGAGGGGTCTTGGTTAAAATTGCAAAACAAAATCAATCGACCCTTGTTGATTTACCAACCATTGGCACCGATACAATTATAGCTATGCATAAGTGCAAATTAAATGGCATTGCTATTTCAGCAGACACCACCCAAGTTTTAGATTTTAATAACGTCATTGAACTGTGTAATAAATATAATCTTTTTTTAAAAGTAGTTAAGGTTTAGTCATGCCAACACGTATTCTCTCTGGTATTCGCCCCACGGGGCACATTCATTTAGGTAACTATTTGGGTGCAATTCGCAGCTGGGTTAGCATGATTGACCAAGTAGATGAACGCCTATTTTGCATAGTTGATCAACATGCACTAACTACCGCTGAAGACGCAAAAGACTTACGTAAAAACACACTTACAATCGCTGCAGCATATATTGCAAGCGGCATTGACCCTGTAAAAAATCATATTTTTGTACAAAGTCACGTACCCTACCATACAGAACTTGCTTGGTATTTTAACTGTATAACTCCTATGGGTTGGCTTTCACGCATGACCCAATTCAAAGACAAAGCTGGAAAAAATAAAGACCAAGCCATGACAGGTTTGTTTGTTTATCCTGCACTAATGGCCGCAGATATTTTGATTTACAAAGCAACGCACGTGCCAGTTGGCGAAGACCAAAAACAACATGTTGAATTAACGCGTGATATTGCTCAAGCATTCAATAACTACGTAAATACTAATATTTTTCCATTGCCTGAACCCATTATTAAAAGTGAAACAGCTCGTATTATGAGCTTGCGTGATGGCTCAAAGAAAATGAGTAAATCAGATCCATCAGACTATTCTCGTATCCATTTGCTTGATGATGACGAAACAATTGACCTAAAAATTCGCAAAGCAAAAACAGATGCTGAACCTATTCCAGGATCCGCAGAGGCCTTAGGTGAGCGACTTGAAGCTAAAAATCTGTTGAGCTTATATTCTCTATTTACTCAAAAATCTTTGGCTGAAGTTTGTTTGGAATTTGAAGGAAAACAGTTTTCAGAATTCAAACCAAAGCTGGCAAGTACGCTGATTGACCACTTAAGCCCTATTCGAAAAACCATGCTTGAGTTATTAGCCGATGAAGCATCTTTACTGCAGCACCTAAAAAAAGGCGCTGATGCAGCAAATGCCATTGCATGCAAAAACATGCAAGAAATTCGTCAAGCACTGAATATGGTTTAATATTTACGTTAAAAACATCAAACTCTTGCCCCTTTATTTTGGCCAGCGTATCATGCTCTATGTCTTAGGAATTGGATCAAGAATTAAGTGGATCGCACTCAAGCAGCAAAAGAACTAGAACGTTTAGCAAAACTTATTGCACATCATGATTACTGCTATTTCTCACTAGCAAATCCCGAAATTAGCGATGAGCAATATGATGCCCTAAGACGTCAAAATCAAGAACTAGAGGCGCTATTCCCTGATCTCAGAAGACTTGATAGCCCAAGTCATAGAATTGGTTCACCGGTTTCTTCTCAATTTGATAAGGTTAAGCATCGTAAGCCTTTACTTTCCCTAGACAATGTTTTTAACGAAAAAGAATTTGCTGATTTTGGAAAAAAACTACGACGTTTTCTAAAAATGCCTGAAGATGTTTCCATTCCCATGCTAGCAGAGCCTAAAATCGATGGCCTCTCAGCAAGCTTACATTATCAAGATGGTCAATTTGTACTTGGTGCTACTCGGGGTGATGGTCAAGAAGGTGAAAATATCACTGCAAATTTGCGCACAGTACGTGATTTACCCTTAGGACTTTTAGGAGAAAACATTCCAAAAAGCCTTGAAATTCGAGGTGAAGTTTACATGAAACTTGCGGATTTCGAAGAATTAAATGCAAAACGCCGACAGCAAGACGAACAAGCTTTTGCAAATCCACGAAATGCTGCGGCAGGTTCATTACGCCAACTTGATTCAACAGTAACAGCAGCACGCCCCGTGCATTTCTTTGCATATTATGCACAAAGCCTTGAGGGAAACCTTGTCGAAAATCAAAGCGAGCTTTTGCAAAAATTACAAACATGGGGTTTTGTTGTGAACCCTCATCACAAGCTATGTAACACGTTTGATGAGATGATTAAATACTACCAAACCATGCAGGAAGTCAGGCAAACCCTTGATTACGAAATTGATGGTTTAGTATTTAAAGTTAATGACCTGCGATTGCAAGAACGACTAGGCGTTGTGGGTAGAGCTCCACGTCATTCCATTGCATTTAAATTTGCAGCACAACAAGCAGAAACAGTTGTTGATGATATTATTCTACAAGTAGGACGCACAGGGGTAATAACTCCAGTTGCTGTTTTGCAACCTGTCATTGTAGGCGGTGTAACTGTTAGTCGCGCGACTCTTCATAATGAAGAAGAAATTCGCCGCAAGGATATTCGTATTAAAGATACGGTCATTGTACAACGAGCAGGAGATGTCATTCCCCAAGTTGTGAAGGTAAAAACTAGCAAACGTTCAATCGACTCACAAGTTTACTGCTTCACCGCAAACTGTCCTTGTTGCAATTCTCACCTATACCAAACACCTGGGCAAATAGCTAAACGCTGCCTAAATGGTTTTGGTTGCGAAGATCAAGCCATTCAGCGTCTTATTCATTTTGTTAGTCGTGATGCTTTAAATATAGATGGATTAGGCGAAAAGCACATTGCCAGATTTTATGCACTTAACCTTATCACCACGCCTGTTGATATTTTTACCCTTGAAGATCGCAGTAAAACCCTTAAGGAACCATTGGAAACGTGGGAAGGATGGGGTAAGCAGTCAGCACAAAACTTGTGGGATGCTATTAACAAAGTTAGAACGTTGCCACTTGATAAACTAATTTATGCTTTAGGGATTCCCCAAATTGGCCAGACAACAGCAAAATTATTGGCAAAGCATTTTATGATTTTCGAGCGATTTTTAGAAACCATTTTGAAAGCCCACCAAAGCGATTCGGTCGTACATAAAGAATTGATGCCGATTGAAGGAATTGGTCATGGAATGGCACGCGATATTATTGACTTTTTCCAACAAAAACATAATCTACAAATGGTTGAAGGCTTATTAAAACACATTGCTGTGTTACCGTACGCAGTAGCTAGCAACCTTCCATTAAGCGGAAAAACAGTAGTATTTACTGGTGGTTTAGAACACATAAGCCGTAGCGAAGCTAAAGCTCAAGCAGAAAAACTTGGAGCAAAAGTTGGCAGTGCCGTGTCTGCACAAACAACATTTGTAGTGGCTGGTAAAGATGCTGGGCAAAAACTAAAAGCCGCAACAGAACTAGGCATTCAAGTTATTGATGAAACCGCATGGCAAGAAATGATAAAAAGCTTATAAATTTCTTACCGTTAAATTCCTACAATTCAATCACTCCCGATAAGACTTTGTTTCGAATATCTTCTGGTGTATTTAACCATTTACCCGAAGTCACCACAGAAGTTGTCACTTCCATTGTATCAGAATCATCATCTTCCAATAATAAATTTTGATTACTTGCAGCATTCAAATGCACGCAAACATCTGAAAGAAATAGAACCAATGAAATCATAAGCATTTTAAATGATAGTTGCATCCCACCCTCCATTTAAAAACATTAAACACAACAAACAATTGTGATGTTAATGCAAAATAGTTAATAAAAAGTTAACAGAAGGTATTTTTGTGCGAAGCTATTTCCAATTTGTTGCTTTTAGGCAGAAAAAAACTTCTCAATTTCGGCTTGAATTTTATTCACAGCATTTGGATTCGTGCCTCCTGCTTGCGCCATGTCTGGACGGCCGCCACCACCCTGACCATCAACAACATGAGCCGCCACTTTTACCAAATCAACAGCGCTAATTTTTGCTGTTAAATCATTAGTAACACCAATAACCAAAGAAACTTTTCCATCGTACGTGCTAGTCACAACTACAATGCCCGATGTTAAATTCTTCTTTAGATCATCAACTATACTCTTAAGATCTTTCGCAGGTATGTCTTGCAAATGCTTAAAAATGGCTTGGATTCCAGCAATTTCTTCAATTTTATCCACTGCATTTTGACCACCTAATGCCGCATGACGTTTTGCTTCTGTCAATTGTTTTTGCAATTCTTGTATGGTTTTTTTGGCAGCTTCTTGTTCAGAATTATTATTTGCTTGAAGTTCATAAAGTCTATCAATAATGTTTGTGCCTGTTATTGCTTCAATACGTCGTACTCCTGCAGAAACGCTGGATTCCCCTATAACTTTAACAAGGCCAATATCACCAGTACGCTGCACATGAGTCCCCCCGCAAAGCTCAACTGAAAAATCACCCAATCTCAGCACACGCACAACATCGCCATATTTTTCACCGAATAAAGCCATTGCACCATCTGAAATTGCTTCATCTGGCGTCATTAACTTTGTAATAGCCTCATGATTAGCAAGAATCTCTTGATTTACTGCTATTTCAATTTCACGTAATTGTTCAGGTGTAACGGCCATTGAATGCGTAAAATCAAAACGCAAACGGCTTGGCCCAACCAATGATCCTTTTTGGGTAACATGATCACCCAATACTTTACGTAAAGCAGCATGAAGCAAGTGCGTTGCGGAATGATTTGCTGCAGTTCTTGCACGCTTTTTTGCGTCAACCGTTAACCGTACAATATCACCAACTTTTAAATGTCCTTTAGCTGATCCAACTTTATGAACATAAAGGCTGCCAACCATTTTCTGGCAATCAAGAACATTATACGCACAATCATCAATTTGCATTAAACCAACGTCACCAACCTGCCCGCCTGATTCTGCATAAAAAGGTGTTTGATTACACAATACCCAGGCATCTTGCACTGTTTCTTGCAGCAACCTTCCATCTTTTACAATTGCCAAAACTTTAGCTTCTGCAGTCAATGCGGTGTAGCCTAAAAATTCAGTAGCGCCATGTTCTTCCTTTATATCAAACCAAATTTTTTCAAAGCCAGCTTCACCTGACCCCGTCCACGAAGCGCGCGCTAATTTTTTTTGTTTTTCCATCGCTTCGTTAAACCCATCGGTATCAACGCTACGATTTTCGGCACGAAGCACATCTTGAGTAAGATCCAAAGGAAATCCATAGGTATCATACAAACGAAAAGCAACGTCACCTGCAAGAGTTTCACCACTTTTTAAATTAGTGGTTTCTTCCTTTAAAAGCTTTAATCCGCGCCCAAGTGTTTGACGAAATTTTTCTTCTTCATGAAATAAGGTTTGAGTGATTAGTGATTGAGCACGCTGCAACTGAGGATAAGTATCCGCCATTAAATTCACTAAAGTTGCAACCAATCGATGCATTAATGGATCTTTAGCACCTAACAAGTGCGCATGACGCATGGCACGGCGCATAATGCGACGAAGAACATATCCACGCCCTTCGTTTGACGGCATGACACCATCAGCAATTAAAAAGCTGCTGGCACGCAAATGATCTGCGATTACGTTGTGTGATTGCCTCATTCCAGTGTTTCCAGTTTCGTCTTTAGATGCTTCAATTAAATTTTTGAATAAATCAATGTCATAGTTGTTATGAGCACCTTGCAGAAGCGCCGCTATACGCTCAAGCCCCATACCAGTATCGACGGAAGGTTTTGGCAAATTGACGCGTGTGCCATCAGCAAGTTGTTCATATTGCATGAAGACTAAGTTCCATATTTCAATAAAACGATCACCATCTTCATCAGCTGAACCAGGAGGGCCTCCGGGGATTTTATCACCATAATCATAAAATATTTCGGTGCAAGGACCGCACGGCCCTGTGTCACCCATGCTCCAAAAATTATCAGATGTAGCAATGCGGATAATTTTATCATCAGAAAATCCAGTAAGCTTTTTCCAAATGGTGGCTGCTTCATCATCATCAGCGTAAACCGTTACAAGCAAGCGCTTAGGATCAACGTCAAAATGCTTAGTTACTAGTTCCCATGCCAATACAATAGCGCGCTCTTTGAAATAATCTCCGAATGAAAAATTTCCCAACATTTCAAAAAATGTATGGTGACGTGCGGTATAGCCTACGTTATCTAAATCATTATGTTTACCGCCAGCTCGTAAACATTTTTGTGAAGACGTAGCTGTCTTATAACTGCGCGTTTCTTTTCCGGTAAATAAATCTTTAAACTGCACCATGCCCGCTGCAGTAAACATAAGGGTTGGGTCATTTTGAGGAACTAATGGACTAGATGGCACAACTTCATGGCCATTAGCCTGAAAATAATCAAGAAAGGTAGAACGAATTGCAGTTAAGGATTTGATAGACATGGCTCAAGTGTTTAAAACTTATTAGCCCAGGCTACCATATTTCAAAGGGGAATTAAATAATGGCTGGGGTACTAGGATTCGAACCTAGGGATGCCGGTACCAAAAACCGGTGCCTTACCGCTTGGCTATACCCCAACGTGTTAGGTAAACATACCAGAAATCGTTAAAAAATCAAGATGTTTGGAATGTAAATGGTATTTTAAGAAGTTTTAATGATAGCATTGAGGAAAACATACTCTTTCCCAAACCTAAATAAAAAAATAATTCAAGGAAAAATCATACTTCACATAACCACACCTAATGGTTGATAATTTTATAAAATTTGATTTTTTAGGTATATTAGTATATATTGACGAACATTTTTGTGAAGAACAGCATATGTTTTATATTTTTTTTGCATTCTTTTTTTCTTTTATGCTTTGCGCCAGTGAAAACGTTGAAGTTATTGAAGAAATAATCCATCGAGAGACTCTCCATGTTCTTTACATTGATGATGCTCCTCTTAATCTTAAAATGACGAGGAGGGCAGTAGAAACTTATAATGCTCAAAATGCTTCTGCACAGATAGAACTAACCACCAGAAGCCATGGTGATAATTTAAATCCAGGTGAACTAGCAACCCAACATATGGTATGGTGTGATATTCAAATGTCTCCGTACCTTAGAGGAGATGTGGTATTAGCCAATCTCAAAATACAACATCCAGATTTTGAACATCCCCCTTTTATAGCTGTTACAGGAGAAAAAGAGTTTCATGACAGTGACGAAGAGTTGTCTCAACATGCCAGAGATCGTCATTTCATAGCGGGCAGAGATAAAATCAAAACCCCAGATGACATACGAGTAGTGCTAGGAGTTTATTATAGCTGGCTGGAAAAACAAAAAGAACAGACATACATTTCACGAATTGAAGAAGAATTTACAGAAGATCAAGAAGGAGCCATACGGAAAAAATCACATATACAATGGATACTTAGTGATGTAGATGATGGCCACCATGGAGAAATATGCGACATATCAGAATCAGAAAAAGAAAGCGATGATGATTCAGAACATATCTCTAAAAAACAGAAACCTGATGACACACAAAAAAAAACAAATACAGCAGCTCTGCCAGATCCTAGAAAAGTTTCACCTTCATCCTTGGCTTATGCTAAAGCAGATTTATCAAGAGCTGACGAATCGAGTGTCGATGACACAAAACCATCATGTTGTAGGGGCTGCTTAGAGAGAATTGCAGAGCGTATAACTGGTTGGTCCCAACTGACAGGTTTGTGTTGATTCTCTCAAATAGATGCGTTTCCCGCCATCACCAAGCATCTTTCCAACAGATTTTCTCTAACTTTCAAGTAATAATCACGTGCAGCAATAGCTTCATCTATTGTTGATATGGGTTGACATTCAACAGCAACACCTGCCCCTAATATTGCCTTCATATTTTCAAAGCTTTGTTTAAAATTATCATTCAATAATGATCTCTCTGTAGAACTCCTCACATCAGAGCTTGCCTGCAATGCAAGCATTTCAAATGCTAAAACTATAGTTACTGCAAATAAATTTTCCTTAACACCTAAGTAGTATGCGCGAGCTGTAGCAGCTTCTTCTCTTGTCGCAATGCTGCGCAAAATAATTAACGGACTCTCCCCTAGGTTTTTCTTCATTATCTCAAATTCTTGCATTAATAATTTATCAACTTCTGAAGCTGGCGTATCGTTTTCAAGAACAAATTTTGCGTACTGTCCAAATTTTACGGCACTTAGCGCTCTTTGGTGAATTTGCTCACGCAACTGATTTAAATTTTCATCACCTATTTCTGATGCAAAAAAATTTCCGCTAATAATGACTCCAATAAGGATCAATGTTTTAAGCATAAAAATTCACACAAATTTATTTATCTATCTGCATTCTAGTTATCTGGTATTAATAAAAGATGAAAAATGCCATCCAAAACATTCAGATTAAAATTTTTCCTAATTTTATCTGCTGGCCCCTAGACTAGAGAAGAATTTTTAGATATGTTTACTTTAGTGCCGGCTTAGCTCAGCTGGTAGAGCAACTGATTTGTAATCAGTAGGTCGCGGGTTCGACTCCTGCAGCCGGCACCAGCTCTACTAAAATCTCAAAGCGTTTTAATTTATACTTTTTTCAAAAAACAGGCTTTCAGCATAAATTGGCCCATGTCTGTTTTACAATCAACTTCATGATCACCATCTACTAAACGAATGCTCTTCACTTTAGTGCCCATTTTAAGAGTAATGGATGAACCTTTTACCTTTAGGTCCTTAATAATCACGACCGCATCGCCATCGGACAAAATGTTACCATTGGAATCTTTTATAGTGGGCTCAGCTTCTGTATCTGCAGCAGACTGAACTGGCCATTCATGCCCACAATCAGCACAAACAAAGTTATCACTATACTGATACGTATTGCTCATGCCGCATTCGGAACAAGCTGGAATAATTATTGTCATCGTTTCCTCTAATAATAAAGTCTTTGCTAATTCAATAATTAGCTATTCATTACGGTTTCTCAACAGCTTTCCAGCTTTGAGCATACTCTGCCCATTCAACTGTTGAAGCGTTCTCGCCTATTTCAAGAGCATCACGTGTATCAATCATAACTGCAACTTCATCAGTTTCTTTTCTTGCAAACTGAGATGCAGTTGCAAACGCCCCAGGATGAGGACCATGAGTAAATCCACATGGGTGAATTGTTGACATGCCCGGATGAATATTATCACGGCTAAAAAACTGTCCACGGTGGTAAAAAATGAACTCATCATAATCGTCATTATTATGATAGAACGGCACTTTTAATGCACCTGGGTCACTTTCAATAGGACGCGGTGCAAATGTACAAACAACAAATCGATTAGCTACAAACGTTATATGCGCCGAAGGTGGCAAATGATAACGATGGCTCATGAGCGGACGAATATCATCAACATTGATACGCACAGGTGCCAAATTACCATGCCAACCCATTGCATCCAAAGGATTAAATGGATATGTCACAACGCTCATCTGCCCTAGCCTTTTAATATGCACTTCCCATTCATGGTTAGCATCAACTTGTTGCGCTTTAAATTGATCATTAATTTTAGGCGTATCAAGCATAGCAGGGTCAAAAATAGCGTGAGGCCCTACAATACCTTTATCTGGCAACATGTAGCTGCTATCAGTTGCTTCAACCAACAATATATTTAATGGCTCAATAACATCTAGCCGCCACATAGTAGAGCGTGGCAAGACAACATAATCACCAGTTTTAATCGTCATATGACCATAATCACAAAACAAATCAGCGCGCCCCTGATGAATAAATAAAAGCTGATCACCATCACCATTACGGGCCAAGTGCGTCATTGATTTAGAAACTTGCCACCATCGTAATTGTGTGTGGCGATTATGCAAAAATAGATCTGTTTTAAATGGGCAATTTTTTTCTTGGTTCCACTTGTTAAGATCATACGCACGTGGCCGAAGTGGGCCTTCCCATTTTGTCCAAGCTGTTGGTGCAGATCGATGAATCATATGAGTACAAGGACCAAAAAAACCTTCTTTCCCAAGTTCACGCTCATAGGTTTTCGAACCATCTTCTTGGACTGGAAAATCAGCATGAGCCTGCCGACTACAAACACCTTCAACAATAGGAAATTCAATCCATTTACGCATATGTCTTTACCTTTATAATCTTGCCACGATCATAAGGGAAAGGGTTGCATAACAGCAAGTAAAAAGTAAAAAAGCAGAATTCTAAACATCTGCGTAATATTTTTCCTTATCCAAAAGTCCTTCAGAGTGGTCAACACACAAAGCAACGGTCGCATCTCCGGTAATACTAATCGTTGTGCGCATCATATCAATAATACGATCTATCCCTGCTATTAAAGCAATACCTTCAATAGGAAGACCAACTGATGCCAGGACCATCGGCAACATAACAATGGTGCCCCCAGGAATACCTGCTCCGCCAATTGATCCCAACGTTCCAGTTAAAATGATGCATCCATAATCAGCCATGCCCAACACTTTTCCAGTAGCTTGCGCAAAAAATAAGGCGCAAAGACTTATGTAAATAGCAATGCCATCCATGTTAATGGATGCTCCAAGCGGCAACACAAATGATGAACTAATGTTGGATACTCCAAGACGATTTTGACAAACTTTAATTGTTGTTGGCAAAGCTGCCTTTGTACTGCTTGTAGAAAATGCCAACGTTTGGTATTCAAGGCTTTTCTTAAAAAATGGCAGCGGAGATAACCTAGTCCACACGAAAATAATAAACCCAAACACCAAATACTGCACACCAAACGCTAAATAAGCACAGCCCACTAACTTTAAAAGCTTTTCTAAAACTGCCATTCCTTGAGTGCCAACAATCCACGCCGTCAAAGCGCATGCTGCCACTGGAGAAAGCTGAATAATCAAATGTACCATTCGAAAAATCATAGATGACAACAACGTGAATATACTGCTCAAGCGTTTCGATGCTTCATTTTCCATTGTGTTAAGAGTAATGCCTGTAAATAATGCAAAGAAGACAACCTGTAAAATGGTACCTTGCGCCATCGCGTCAATTGCATTTTCTGGCACAATGTTTAAAAGGGTATCAGCTATCTTAGTTAAACTGGCATCAGGATTTTTAAGCATTCCATCACCACTAAAATTTAGAATAACGCCGCTTCCCGGTTCAAAAATAGTTCCAACGGTTAAACCAATAGTTATGGCAAATAAGGTTGTCAACAAATAAGTAACAGAAGCTTTTATGCCAACTCTTCCTAGTGCTTTAGAGTCTTGAACACTTGTAATGCCACTCACTATCGCAAAAAATATTAACGGTACAATAATCATTTTTATAAGCCGAATGAATAAATCACCAAATGGCTTGATGTAGACAACATCGTCCTTTAAGACCACACCAAATATAATTCCCAGCACAAGACCAACAAGAACTTTTTTCCACAATTTCATCGACCGCAAAACCCCATACATAAATTTCGGCATAATAATTTATTTTTCACATGCATCAAAGCCACCAAACGCGTAAGATAGGAAAAGCATAAAAAATTCCAATATATAAATTGAATTCTTCTTGGTTCCCATCTTCTGAAAGTATCGCAAGCAGTTTACTTGCAACGTTTGCAAAAAATATACCTCATCAAGACTATCATGATTTACATGAATGGTCGATTAATCACATTCCGGAATTTTGGGATATGGTCTGGGATTTTTGCGGAGTCATTGGCGACAAAGGCGAAAAAATTCTTGAAAACCCAGCAAGTATTGAAAAAGCTATTTTTTATCCTGAGGCACAACTAAACTTCGCTCAAAATTTATTAAAGCAACGTGACGACCATATCGCTATAACTTTTGTTGGTGAACACAAGGTCAAGCGCCAACTAACTTATCAAGAACTTTACTGGATTGTTGCTAAAATTGCTGACCACTTTAAACAATGGGGCGTCACTAAAGGTGATCGTGTTGCCGGCTATTTACCAAACATGCCCGAAACAGTTGCTGCAATGTTGGCGGCCACGTCTCATGGAGCTGTATGGACCGCGTGTTCACCTGATTTTGGCACGCAAGGAGTCATCGATCGTTTCAGTCAAATAGAACCAAAGGTACTAATTACTGTAGATGGGTATCACTACAACGGAAAAACATTTTCCTGTCTTGATCGACTGCCAGAAATTTTACAACACCTACCAAGCATTGAACGAGTAGTTGTTGTTTCATATTTAGGCCTTGAACATAATTATTCACGTTGGGATCAATTACTTTCAACAAGCGATGCCACTGAGATTACATTCACACCAGTTAATTTTAATGACCCTTTGTATATTTTGTATTCATCGGGAACAACGGGCATTCCAAAATGCATTATGCACGGCGTAGGTGGCACGCTTTTAAAGCATTTATCGGAACACCAACTACAATGTAATATTAAGCCTGCTGATCGAGTATTTTACTTCACCACATGTAGTTGGATGATGTGGCATTGGCTAGTATCAGCATTGGCATCACGTGCACACATAGTTCTTTTTGATGGCTCCCCAACTTATCCAACCCCTACTTTTTTGTGGGATATTGCCCAAGAATTACAAATAAATTTCTTTGGTACATCTGCTAAGTATCTTAGTACTTTGCATAAATTAGAAATCGATATAAGCAAAACACATGATCTGAAAGAATTGCGCACTATTGGCTCAACAGGTTCCCCCTTAATGCCAGAAACATTTGATTATATTTGGAAAAACATCAAACAAGATGTGCAAATTAGTAGCCTTTCTGGTGGCACCGATATTGTATCTTGCTTTGTTATGGGCAACCCCATTAGCCCTGTTCAACGTGGAGAAATTCAAGGGCCAGCTTTAGGCATGGCCATAGATATATTTG
>CAYUNR010000022.1:0-20817 GCA_964446295.1 uncultured Candidatus Finniella sp.
CAGCGCAACAGGGGATGAAGCCAATGGACCGGCAGTATATCGACCTTCAACACGTCCGGCAGGACCAGTAAAAATTACTTCAGGCATCTTAAAATAAATTCCTTTCTATATTTTACAAAACGTCAATAAAACAAAATATCCTTAGAAATAAAGCCTTTTAAAAGTTGACTTTTTTAATCAGGTATCTTAAGTTCGACACACAATATCAAAACATCTCGCCTCAAGGTAACATACCAACGGAAATATTGCTATGAAATTAAGCACAAAATCCAGATATGCCATTATGGCCATGGTTGATCTTGCTCAGCAAGATAATGGTTCTTGTGTACCTTTATCTTTAATAGCTGAGCGCCAAGGTCTACCTTTGCAATATCTAGAGCAGCTATTTTCCAAGCTAAGACGTGGTAATCTTGTTAAAAGTGCACGAGGCATAAATGGTGGGTATGAATTAGCTCGCGAAGCTAGCAGCATACGAATATATGATATTATTTTGTGCGCTGATGCCCCGGTCAAAGTGACCAGGTGCAATTCTCATGAAACGAACGGCTGTCATACAAGTGGAAAGCGTTGTAATTCCCATCATCTGTGGTATGAGCTAGAGCATGTTATGCATGACTATCTTATTCAAGTGAGTTTGGCTGATGTAGCTAGCGGCAATCATCATCACCCTATTGTTGTGCTAAACCGTACAAAAACAGATAACGTGGTCGCCGCATGATATACCTTGATTATAATGCAACGACCCCAATTACATCTCATGCTCAACATGCAATGATTGAAACTTTTGATTGCTTAGGCAATCCATCATCTGTTCATGGTCATGGCAGAAATGCTCGAAAAATTTTAGAAAATGCCCGTACTCAAGTCGCTGATTATTTTGCAGTTCCTGCACGTAACGTTACGTTTACTAGTGGCGCAACTGAAGCAAATAATATGATTTTAAAAGGCTTTGGGGGGAATATTTTTGTATCTGCTGTTGAACATGACAGCGTATTAAATATACGGAAAGATGCAACAATTATTTCAGTAGATGGAAATGGAATTGTTAGGCTTGAAGCACTTGATCTACTTTTGAAAAATTCATCATCAGCCTTAGTTTGCATTCTTGCTGTGAATAATGAAACCGGTGCTGTTCAACCAATTGATGAAATTTTACAAGTATGTAAAAAGTACAATGCACATTTACATGTGGATGCTACCCAAGCTGTTGGTAAGGTTTCTCTTGACTGGAACAGCCTGCCAAGCTTTAGCATTTCCGCCCATAAATTTGGTGGACCCAAAGGAATTGGCGCTATTATTATTAATGGATCACTTCATTTGAAAATTCTTATTGAAGGTGGCGGTCAAGAGCGCAGCTTGCGAAGTGGCACCGAAAATATTATAGGCGCTGTCGGCATGGGCGCAGCTTTAGCTGCCCCTCAGTTTAATTGGAAAACACTACTTCCCTTACAAAAAAAACTTGAACAGAATATTCTCGAATATTGTCCTGAAGCAACAATTTTTGCAAACTCAGCTACACGCGTGTCTAACACAACATCTGTTGCCATGCCTGGCGTCCAAAGCGAAGTGCAGCTTATGCACTTTGACCTTAATAACATATCGGTTAGTTCTGGTGCTGCGTGCTCATCAGGGAAAGTAAAGGCTTCCCATGTGTTAAAGGCCATGGGCGTGAGTGATGAACTATCGAAATGTGCACTACGCATTAGTTATGGCTGGAACACAACGGAAGAAGATATTAAGCAATGTATTTCTGTTTGGGCATCTTTATACAATATCCAAACCAAAAAACACAACGAGGCAAACTATGGCTAAACAAATTTACCTGGATTACCAGGCAACCACTCCATGTGATGAACGCGTTGTTGCAAAAATGATTCCTTACTTTACGCAAAATTTTGGAAATCCGCATTCACGCAATCATTCTTATGGATGGGAAGCAGAAGCTGCTGTTGAACTTGCTCGCGAACAAATTGCTAACTTAATTAATGCTGATCCACGCGAAATTATTTTCACAAGTGGCGCTACAGAATCAAATAATTTAGCTATAAAAGGCGTTGCTGATTTTAACAAAGATAAAAAAAACCATATTATCACCTGCGTTACCGAACACAAATGTGTGCTTGATAGCTGCCGTCATTTAGAAGAAAAAGGCTTTAAGGTTACCTATTTACCCGTGCAACAAAACGGGCTAGTTGACTTGGATATATTAAAAAATGCCATTACAGACCAAACTATTTTGGTTTCGATTATGATGGTAAACAATGAAATTGGGATCATTCAGCCAATTGCTGAAATAGGAAAAATCTGTCGTGAACATGGCGTTTATTTTCACACCGATGCAGCACAAGCAACTGGAAAAATTCCCATTGATGTTGAAGCTATGAACATTGATCTTTTAAGCATTTCTGGACACAAAATTTATGGCCCCAAGGGAATTGGTGCGTTATTTGTGCGCCGCAAACCACGCGTTCGTTTGAATGCTATGATTACCGGTGGCGGTCAAGAACGGGGAATGCGCTCAGGCACCCTGCCCACCCCTTTGTGTGTAGGACTAGGTGAAGCATGCGCTATTGCTAAAACTGAAATGCAAAGTGAAGAAGAGCGAATCAAAAAATTATTCGATCGCTTATACAGCGGACTTCAGAAAAATCTTGATCAAATATATTTAAACGGTGACCCTACGCGGCGTATTCCTGGAAATTTGAATATCAGCTTTGCGTATGTTGAAGGCGAAGGTTTAATGATGGGCATTAAAGATTTAGCGGTTTCGTCTGGCTCCGCTTGCACTTCTGCTTCTCTAGAGCCATCTTATGTACTGCGCGCTTTAGGCGTTGAAGAAGAATTAGCCCATACATCGCTTCGCCTTGGTATTGGACGTTTTACAACCGAAGCTGAAATTGATCAAGCAATTGATTCAATTACCGCATCAGTTAATAAACTACGCGCCATGAGCCCACTTTGGGATATGGCACAAGAAGGCATTGATATAAAATCCATCCAATGGGCAGCTCATTAAGGAGAAAAATTATGGCATACAGTGAAGAAGTAATTGAACATTTTGAAAATCCTAAGAACGTAGGTTCAATGGATAAAACCAGTAAGAATGTTGGAACAGGCCTTGTGGGCGCACCTGCATGCGGAGACGTCATGCAACTTCAAATTGCTGTAAACGATGATGGCACAATTTCTGATGCAAAGTTTAAAACCTTCGGATGCGGCTCAGCCATTGCATCGTCATCTCTTGTCACTGAATGGATAAAAGGTAAATCAATTGATGAAGCATCCACTATAAAAAACACGCAAATTGCTTCCCATTTAGCATTGCCTCCTGTAAAAATTCATTGCTCAATTTTGGCTGAAGATGCAATTAAAGCAGCAATTGCTGATTTTAAAGCAAAACAGAAATAGTCACTCTATGCGCCAGGCAATCACCATCTCTGAGGCAGCTCTTGAACAAGTTCGTGCTCTTTTGCAAAAACGCGAAAAACCTAGCGTTGGCATTCGTGTAGGCTTAAAGACTAAAGGTTGCAATGGCCTAGCTTATAGCATTGAATACGCTGATGATAAGCATGCATTAGATGAATGTATTGTGGTTGACGACGTTACAATTCTCATTGATCCTAAGGCCATTATGTTTTTGATAGGAACAGAAATGGATTTTGTAACCGATAAATTTCAGTCAGGATTTGTGTTTAATAATCCAAATGAAAAAGGCCGATGTGGCTGCGGAAAATCATTTCATGTATAAAAATCCCTTCGAACTTTTTGGACTGCCCATTAGCATTTATGTTCACCAAGCAACCCTTGATGAACGATACCTTGAGATGATGAAAGATCTGCATCCAGATAAATTTAATGGCGAAGATGCATTCATGAAAAAAAGCGCTGAACAAATTTCTGCATACGCTAACGAAGCTTATCAAATTTTAAGATCCCCCTTAAAATGTGCCGACACTGCCATAAAAGCTAAAAACTGGAATTTCCCACATGAAGAAACAACGAATGACTCAATTCTTCTAATGGAAATGATGGAACTTCAAGACATGGCAAAATCTGGTCATGACCTTAGACCATTTTATCAAGATGCACTTGTTCAGTTTGAATCAGCGCTGCAGGAAGATTCTGAAACAAAAGCGCTGACAGCTTATGCCAGACTTAAATTTTTAGCACGACTATTAGGAAGCATTGATGCTACTGCAAATTAGCGAACCTAACGCAGGCATCATAAAGCCAGAAATCACATCACGGGGCATTGGTATTGATTTGGGCACAACTAATTCTGTTGTAGCCATTTGGAAAGATGGAAAGGCACAAGTTTTAGTAGATGACCTAGGTCCGTTATTTATGCCATCTGTGATTAGCACTCCAACAGGTGATTTACATTCTACCAAACGAATGATGCATGAACCTACATCCATAATTTCAGGCGAACATACTGCCTTAACTGCCGCCCAAGACATTTTAAAACGTTTAAAAAACCGTGCGGAAAAAGCTTTAGGTTGCGAAGTTCAACAGGCTGTTATTACTGTTCCTGCGTACTTTGATGATACAGCTCGCCAAGCTACAAAAGATGCAGCATCTCTAGCTGGCCTTGAAGTTTTGCGTTTAATTAATGAACCAACTGCAGCGGCACTAGCCTATGGTCTTGATACAGGAAAAGAAGGAATTTTTGCCGTTTATGACCTAGGCGGTGGTACTTTTGATGTATCAGTTTTAGCTATGCGCAAAGGCGTTTTTCAAGTGCTAGCAACCGGCGGACACACATCATTAGGTGGTGACGATATAGACACCATAATTACAAAACATTTTGGTTGGGATGATCACTTAAAAGCGCGTAGCGCTAAAGAAACTCTTGCTCATGGATTAAACGAAAAAGTACTGAGTGATCTATGTCAGCCGCTTATCAAACAAACGCTATCTATTTGCAACCAAGCTATTAAAGATGCAAGCATTACTAAAGATCAAATTGATGGGGTTATTTTAGTTGGTGGATCGACCAAACTAAATGCAGTTAGAACATCTGTTAAAGAATTCTTTGAACAAGAGCCGATCACCAACCTTGACCCAGATTGTGTCGTTGCATATGGCGCAGCATTACAAGCTCATCAATTAACTTTTGGCACGGACACGCTACTTTTAGATGTTATTCCCATTTCATTAGGAATTGAAACCATGGGTGGCATTGTCGAAGTGATCATTCCTCGAAATAGCCCTATTCCTATTCGCATGGCTCAAGATTTTACAACATACGAAAATGGGCAAACAGCTATAAGCATTCATGTGGTCCAAGGAGAGAGAGAATTTGTAAAAGATTGTCGCTCTTTAGCACAGTTCACCTTAACAGGTATTCCCCCTATGCTAGCTGGAGCTGCACGTATTCGATTAACCTTTAGCGTAGATGCCGATGGCCTGCTGACTGTAAGTGCTAAAGAGCAAGAAACTGGCATTATTCAACAAGTAGAAGTGAAACCTTCTTATGGATTAAGCACTGAAGATTATGCAGCTATGCTAAGACAAAGTTATGAACATGGTGAAGAAGATCTTAATAACAGATTATTGATTGCAGCTAAAATAAAAGCCGAGCAACTAATCGCCCAGCTTGAGAGTGCACTAAATTTAGATGCTCACCTTCTTGACGAAGACCAGATAAATGCTTTAAATGTTTGTGTTCGGGATGTAAAACAAAAACTTATTATTCAGGATTGTTCGTCAATTCAAAAAGCATGTGACGATCTAGCTTTATTAGCGCAACCTTTTGCTGAAAAGCGTGTTGCACATGCCATAAAACAAAAATTTCAACACCAAACTATATAGTTAAGGAACTTTATGCCATCTATTCATTTTATCAAGCAAGACGGTGAA
This sequence comes from uncultured Candidatus Finniella sp., assembly GCA_964446295.1. Lineage (GTDB taxonomy): Bacteria > Pseudomonadota > Alphaproteobacteria > Paracaedibacterales > CAITNM01 > CAITNM01. The sequence goes on from CAYUNR010000022.1 coordinate 5,863, forward strand.
AAAATAACTGTTGATGCTCCTCTTGGTCTTTCTGTTTTGGAAATTGCTCATCGCAATAACATTGATTTAGAAGGTGCATGCGAAGGCTCACTAGCTTGTTCAACCTGCCATGTAGTGGTAGATGAGCCCTGGTTTGAAGTTTTGCCTACAGCGACTGAAGATGAAGAAGACATGCTAGATTTAGCATTTGGCTTAACTCACACTTCACGCCTTGGTTGTCAGATTATTATAACGGAGGAGCTAGACGGCCTAACCCTTAAGCTACCAACAGCAACGCGCAACATGATGGTTTAAAATGCAAAACACACAATCCCTTGACCCCAAAGACAGATTTTCTTTTGGCAAAAACTGGTCGCGTTTTTTAGCTACATTGAACGATGATCGTATAAAAGAAGCTGAAAAAAGCTTACAAGAAAAATTAGAGTTACAAAGCCTTGAAGGTAAGATTTTTCTTGATGTTGGGTCAGGGAGTGGATTGTTTAGTCTTGCAGCTTATCGTTTAGGTGCAAAAGTTTTTTCATTTGATTATGATCAAGATTCAGTCAATTGCACAAAACACCTTAAAGAAAAATATGCCAATGCTGACAACCGATGGACTGTTGAACAAGGTTCTGTACTTGATAAAGAGTTTTTAAAGAAATTCGGAAAAGTTGATATTCTATATTCTTGGGGAGTATTACACCATACCGGCCATATGCACGTTGCCTTTGAAAATGTAGCAAATATGGTTGTTGGAAGCGGGCATCTTTTTATCTCAATTTATAATGATCAGGGTGGAGCTTCAAAGCGCTGGAAATGGATCAAGGAAAAATACAATAAGGGATCAGGCTTCATTAAAACCCTTCTAACATACTACACTTTACTTAGACAATGGATAATTACCTTCATTAAAGATTTTCTCAAATCCGGAAACCCTTTTAAAACATGGATAACATACGGTAAAAATAATCGCGGCATGTCGGCCTACCACGATGTCATTGACTGGGTTGGCGGATACCCATTTGAGGTTGCAAAACCAGAAGAAGTCTTTAATTTTTTCAAAGAAAGAAATTTTGAGTTACAGCTTCTTAAAACGTGTGCTGGTGGATTAGGCTGCAACGAATATGTATTTAAACTGAAAGAGTAACTTCTTTGGATTGCTAAATTTTTAAGCACTTTCCCCTGTGGATAATTTTTGATTTAGGGGTTGTATTTTTAACTTTGCTCTTCTATTTTAGTGATTACATTATTCGTTTTCATTTTAATAGGTACACAATAAATGGCCCAACCTCAGTTGGTCGATCAGGGAGCTGTTGTCGCTTCAGTAGACCGCTTAACCCCTACCCCTATGCTAAAAGACCAGTGGAACATGGTCAAAGAGCTAGTGGCAACTGATATTGGTATTAGCCATAGCAAAAGCTGGATAGAACCTCTTGAGCTGTTAGGTCTTGATGACATGATGCTTGTTCTTGGATCTCCAAATAGCTTTGCAAAAGACTGGGTTGAAAATCATTACTTAGAATCAATGGAAAAATCTTGGAAACAAATTAATATGGTTATCCAAGGCGTGAAAATTGTTATTCACGAAGCACCTGTCACCATTGCGAACACTAACTCTCATACAATTCCAGCTCAAGTAAGGACTCAAGAAAGTTTTGATTCATTTGAAAAAGAAGAAGCCGGCACATACACAGGCGCCCCTTTAGACAATCGTTTCACTTTTGAAAATTTCGTGGTTGGAAAACCAAATGAATTAGCTTATGCGGCAGCGTTACGCGTTGCAGAGTCTTCCACACCACAATTCAATCCACTGTTTTTATATGGCGGAGTTGGACTTGGTAAAACGCATCTGATGCATGCAATTGCTTGGAAGATTCGTCAATGTCACCCTGCTCGTAAAGTTATTTATCTATCAGCTGAAAAATTCATGTACCAGTTTGTACGTGCATTACGCTACAAAGACATGGTTTCTTTCAAAGACCAATTCAGAGCGGTTGATGTCTTAATGATTGACGATGTGCAATTCATTAGCGGCAAAGATACGACTCAAGAAGAATTTTTCCACACATTCAATGCGTTAGTTGATAAAAATCACCAGGTTATTGTTTCTGCTGATAAATCACCATCAGACCTTGAAAATATGGAAGAACGGCTTAAGTCACGTTTAGGTTGGGGCCTTGTTGCTGATATTCACCCCACAACGTATGAATTACGTTTGGGAATTTTACAAGCAAAATCTGCAGCCTTAGGTGTTAAAATGCCTAAAGAAGTTTTGGAATTCTTAGCATTTAAAATAACGTCCAACATTCGCGAATTAGAAGGCGCTTTGAATCGTATTCTGGCCCATGCAAGCCTTGTGGGCAGATCAATTTCTTTAGACACAACACAAGAAGTTTTACGTGATCTACTTCGCTCTAACGACCAACGCCTAACAGTTGAAGAAATTCAGCGCAAAGTAGCTGAATACTTTAACATTAAAATGTCAGACATGGTTTCAAATCGTCGCATGCAAAATATTGCCAGACCTCGTCAAATTGCCATGTACATAGCAAAACAATTAACCAGCAAGTCACTACCTGAAATCGGGCGCAAATTTGGTGGACGTGACCATACAACAATTTTACATGCTGTTAGAAAAATTCAAGAATTGTGCGCAGATGATTTTGATTTCGCGAATGATGTTGAAATTCTAAAGCGCAGCTTACAAACATAAAAATTTACAAAACATAACCTTCGACCAATTTTTGGAGCAATCATGGAACTCACAGTTCAAAAAAACTCATTTTTAAAAGCGTTATCACACGGGCAAAGTATTGTTGAAAAACGCACAACCATTCCAGTTTTAAGTCATGTTTTGCTTAGCGCAACTCATGCAGGCCTTACATTAACATCAACAGATCTTGATATGGCTTTGGTTGAGACTGTCCCTGCTCAAGTTCGTATTGCGGGCCGTATATGTGTACCTGCGCATCTGCTTCATGACATTATTAAGAAACTTCCAGACCTTCCAATTGATATTGAAATTAACCAAGAAACACAGCAATTAAGTGTTAAAGCTGGCCGTTCTCATTTCAACCTTCCAGGACTTGCACCTGAAGATTTCCCTGAAATCACTAGCTCTGTGCTTACTCATCATTTTGACATCGGTGCTAGCGATTTCCGCTACATGATTGACCACACAAGGTTTGCTATGTCGACAGATGAAACCCGTTATCATCTAAATGGCATTCATTTTCATCTTTTTGAAGAAGACGGCATGAAACTACGCGCTGTTGCTAGTGATTTGCATCGCTTAGCCTGCGTAAGCATCAATGCGCCTGAAGGATCAGCAGACATGCCTTCAATGATTATTGGTCGTAAAGCCATTACTGAGATAAGAAAACTATTGGAGGAAGCACCTGAACAAGTAAAAGCAGGGCTTTCGGATAGTCGATTCGAACTTAGTATACAAGGCGGTCAAAATCGTATGAGTTTTAGCACACGCCTTGTTGACGGAGAATTTCCAGAATACCAACAAACATTGACGGCAGACATTGAACGCACCGTAAAAGTAAACACACGCGCATTAGCTGATGCTGCTGACCGAGTTAGCACCGTTATTACTGACCGGGACAAAATTCTGCGCATTAACTTAGAAAACCAGCACGCAAAGCTTTCAGCAATCAGCCAAGAACTTGGTGCTGCTCAAGAAGAAGTTGATGTAGAATCATCATGCAGTGACCCAATTCAAATTTGTTTTAACGTTCGCTACGTGCTTGACGTTGCTGGATTAATTAAAGATGAAGAAATGAATATGCATTTAACTTCTCCAGACACACCAATTATTATACGTCCCGCAAACACCAACAACGAAGCGTACGTGATTATGCCTTTGTTTGCGTAAGAAAAACTACCATCATATAGTTCGGGGGCATAACTCCCCCGAATATCTTTTTATACATTCAAATAACATCATTAGATTTTTTCTATAATTAATCTGTATATAGCTTGCTCTTAATATTTAATTAAACAATATAATATATATTTATATTATGAATTGTCTTAAATATATTAAAAATTATGAATAAAAATACTTTTGTCAAACTATTTTTCTTCATGTTATTCCATGACTTAGGTGGAAGCACACAAACATACTATGAATTTTTTGACCCTCCATTTTCACATATAAATGGAAATCATGAAAAAGTTGGGATCGTATTTTTACATGGTCTAGGTGGAAGCGCAGAAAGTTGTAATGAATGGATTGATTTTGCAAGAAACGAAGGTATACGCCCCTCCTCTTCACAATGTGCGGTATACATCCCCGAAGCAAAAGATCGTTCTTGGTTTGATGTAAATGCCTTATTACCCGATTTAATGCATATTTCGAATCCAAAAAATCAAACCCCAGCTAACATTAAGGCCCTCTTAGAAAAAATAAAAAACATCGCGCCTCAGCTTCAAAGCTTAAAAGCTGGCATTAAAGATTTTATGAAACGTGAAGGAATAACAATGAAGAATTTACATTTCGTTGGCTATTCTCAAGGTGGAATATTAGCGCAAATGCTTGCTTATTCTTTACCAGACTCTTGTGGAAGCGTGTGTTTTGCTGGCTGCCCTTGGGTATGGACCCCCGATGAAGACATTAAGCTCCCCCATTCAATTTTGATGGCAATTAATAATGATGATCCTATCTTTGGAAATATCTATCATTTTTCACGAAATATTTTTAAGAAAAAGGTAGGATCAAAAAAGTTTAATACAGCTGTAAAAGAAGTAATTGAACAAGAAGGCGGTCATAGTATTTCTAAAACCGCAAAAATTGTATGCACAAAACATTTCAAAAAAGTGCTTGGCTTGCTTTCTTAAAGAAAAAATCAAAATAAGGTGTTAAAAATTATGCATTTAACTAAAAACGATATTCATATTTCTGTAAATGTATTAAAAGAATTATTAGCAAACGCTTACGTGCTATCTGTAAAAATACAAAACTTTCATTGGAATGTAGAAGATGTGCGTTTTCATATGCTGCACGATTTTTTTTCCGAACAATATTCATCGCTCATTGAAGAAATTGACAAAATTGCCGAACGTATTCGCATGCTAGGAGAATATGCTCCTGGCTCTATGGCAGCCTCTCTAGACATAGCAATACTTAAAGAAGCAACCAGCAGCCATAATGGAAAAGAAATGTTGCGACAATTAACTGAAGATCATTCAGCCATCATTGATATTCTTAGAAAATCAATTGAACTTGTTGCAAAAACTCAAGATCAAGGAACCTTAGATTTTCTAATTGGTTGCCTTCAACAACATGAAAAAATGGCTTGGATGGCAAACAGCCACTTAAAAACTTAGCCATAATTAATCGATCCCTTTCATACAAAACATAAACAGCACCTCGCAATTCCCCCTAACATGCTGCTATACTGGTGAACATAAAAGCGCATCATCAAAAGTAATATGCACGTTCAAAGTGTTCAACTCCGGGTAAGCTTAACGGGACGTTATGCAACTGCTCTATATAAGGAAGCTTCCTCTACAAAGAGTACTGAAGCCATTTTGAGTGATATAAATACGTTCAATGCGCTTCTAAAAAGCAGTAAAGAGCTAGAGCACATTTTAAAAAGTAACTTTTTGCGCGTAAAAGATGCGCTTCATATTTTAGATGAAGTTGGAAATCTTATGAATTTTTCCGAATTATTTGTGAATTTTTTAAAGGTAATTGTGATTAACAGACGCGGCACTTTTCTACAAAATATTTTCAATGATTTTTTAGCTCTTGTTGATATTCAAACTAATACAACACCCATTCGTATAGAATTTGCACAAATTGAAAAAAGCAATATTAGCGCAATAGAAAGACTATTGAAAAAAATGTATCCAGACCAAGCTTACAGATTTGAACATCACCATGCTCCTGAGCTTTTAGGTGGGTTCAGAGTCTTTATTCGTGAACGTTGTTTAGACTATAGTTTAAAAAGTCGCCTAAATCGTCTATCTTACCAACTAAAAGAGGCCTAAATTTTATGCAGCATCGCGCCACCGAAATCAGCGATATCATCAGAAATACTCTACATCATGCTGATAAGGCTTTTGACAGTTATGAAGTCGGCACAGTCCTTTCTGTTGGTGATGGCATTGCGCGCATCTATGGCTTAGACAATGTTCAAGCTGGAGAATGGGTTGATATTATTACCAGCGACGGCACACCTATACGGGGCATTGCAGAAAACCTTGAAGTTGATCATGTAGGCGTGGTGATTGTTGGTAATGATCAGTTAGTTAAAGAAGGCGACCAAGCACGCAGAACCCACCAGATTGTCAACGTAAGTGTTGGCAAAGGGTTGCTCGGTCGTGTGGTCGATGCATTAGGCAATCCTATTGATGATCTTGGCCCATTAGAGGATGTCACAACTACTCCTATCGAACGTAAAGCTCCTGGTATTATCGCCAGAAAATCAGTACATGAACCAATGTTAACTGGAATTACTGCCATTGACGCATTAGTTCCAATTGGGCGCGGACAAAGAGAATTAATTATTGGTGACCGACAAACAGGAAAAACCACTATTGCTGTTGACGCGATTTTAAATCAAAGAGAAATCAATAAAGGCCCTGATCCTAAAAAACATTTATATTGCATTTACGTAGCTATTGGCCAAAAACGTTCATCAGTCGCGCAATTAGTCAAAACTCTGCAAGACCAAGGTGCTATGGATTACACTATTGTTGTTGCAGCAACGGCTTCTGACCCTGCTCCTTTGCAATATCTTGCTCCGTACACTGCTTGTGCCATGGGGGAATATTTTCGCGACAATGGTATGCATGCTCTTATTATTTACGATGATCTTTCCAAACATGCTGTAGCTTATCGTCAAATGTCTTTGCTGTTACGTCGTCCTCCTGGACGTGAAGCCTATCCAGGCGATGTGTTTTATTTGCATTCACGTCTTTTAGAACGCGCAGCAAAATTAAGTAATGAATTGGGCGGAGGCTCACTAACAGCATTGCCAATTATTGAAACACAAGCCGGTGACGTGTCTGCATACATTCCAACAAACGTGATTTCAATCACCGACGGGCAAATATTTTTAGAAACAGAACTATTTTATCAAGGCATACGCCCAGCAATTAACGTTGGACTTTCCGTTAGCCGTGTTGGGTCTGCTGCACAAACTAAAGCTATGAAAAATGTTGCTGGTAAAATTAAACTAGAGCTTGCTCAGTACCGAGAAATGTTAGCGTTCTCCCAATTCGCTAGCGATCTTGATGCAAATACCCAAGCGCTTTTAGCACGCGGCGCAAAACTTACTGAACTGTTAAAGCAAGACCAAAGAAAACCTTATTCGCTAGCACAAGAAGTTGTTATGCTGTTTGCAGCTGTTCGTGGCTTTCTTGATAAAGTTCAAGTGGAACGTATTAAAGAATTTCAAAAGGACTATCTGCACCTTCTTGAAACTCAAGAACCAGAAATGATGTACGCTATAAATCATACTGGTATTTTAAGCAACGAACACGAAGAAAAATTAAAAACCTTTTTAGATGAATTCCTAAGCCGTTTTGCCCATGAGCCTAAAAGAACTACGTAGAAGAATTTCAAGCGTTAAATCAACGCAAAAAATTACAGCTGCCATGAAAATGGTGGCTTCGGCAAAACTACGTCGTTTACAGGAACGCGTCCATTTTGGTCATGATTACATTGAACGCTTGAATCTTATTGGTAGTCATTTAGGAAGAGTCAGCCAAGATATTGAAACTGCGTCTCCTTGGTTAAATGCAGAAGGCGATCGGGATTTAATAATCATTTTTGGTGCAGAAAAAGGCTTATGCGGGAGCTTTCACAGCAACCTTGTGCGTAAAATAAATCAAGTGTTAGAAGAACATTCTAACCCTGAACTGTTAATATTCGGTCCAAAGGCCGCGGATGCATTAAAAGACAAACAAACACAAAATTCAAGTTTTAATATCGATTTCACAAAACCGAGTGCGCAAACTTTTTTGAATCTTGCAAAAGCCATTGAGCCATTGAAAAAATCTAAAAAAATTGGCCGAATTCACCTTATTGGGTCAATTTTTCAAAATATTTTGACGCAACAGACATATTCAAAAATTCTTTGTCCTTTTGTATTTGAATCTGCACAAATAAACAGTGATACAAATATTTTTGAGCCATCAGCAGATGTATTCTTGCCTCACTTTTTTACACAATATTTAAGTGCGAATCTTCATCAAGCTTGGCTTGAAACTTTAACAGGAGAAATGGCGTCACGCATGACTGCTATGGATAATGCAACCAGAAATGCAAAAGACATGCTTGGTGACCTAAGCCTTGAATACAATCGCACGCGTCAAGCGCAAATAACCACAGAACTAACCGAAATTATCGCAGGATCAGAGGGAGCACAATAATGACCACCCAACACAAAGGATATATCTCACAAATCATGGGGGCCGTTATTGACGTCTATTTTGAAGGTTATCTTCCTCCTATTTTAAATGCTCTAGAAATACCCAGAGAAGACAGTGAAACTAAAGGAAAATTAATACTAGAAGTCGCTCAACACCTTGGTGAAGGAATTGTGCGTACTATCGCTATGGATGCCACCGCAGGACTGCATCGCGGTCAAGAAGTGATCGATACAGGTTCGCCTATTTGTGTTCCTGTTGGCCCAGAAACTTTAGGACGTATTATGAACGTTATTGGCGAACCAATTGATGAGCGTGGCCCAATAAAAACCAAGCAAATATCGTCGATCCACCGCAGCGCCCCTGAATTTATAGAACAGTCACCTGCCACTGAAATTTTAACCACAGGAATTAAGGTTATTGACCTATTGACCCCCTACCCTAAAGGTGGAAAAATTGGCCTTTTTGGCGGAGCAGGCGTTGGTAAAACTGTTTTAATTATGGAACTTATTAATAACGTTGCAAAAGCACATGGTGGCTATTCTGTATTTGCAGGTGTGGGCGAGCGTACTCGTGAAGGTAATGACCTTTACCATGAAATGATTGATTCTGGCGTGGTTAAGCTGAATGAAGAAGGATCAAAAGCAGCGCTTATTTATGGACAGATGAATGAACCACCAGGAGCACGTGCTCGTGTAGCATTATCAGGACTAACAGTCGCTGAATATTTTCGCGATGTTGAAGGAAAAGATGTTTTATTTTTTATTGATAATATTTTCCGCTTTACCCAAGCTGGTGCTGAAGTTTCAGCTCTATTAGGGCGTATGCCATCAGCAGTAGGATATCAACCGACATTATCTAGTGAAATGGGTAATTTGCAAGAACGAATAACTTCAACGACCAAAGGATCTATTACATCGGTTCAAGCAATATATGTTCCCGCCGATGACTTAACCGACCCTGCCCCTGCTGCATCTTTTGCTCACTTAGATGCAACCACAGTGTTAAGTAGAAGTATCGCTGAATTAGGCATCTATCCAGCAGTTGACCCACTTGACTCTACATCACGTATTCTATCAGCTGACGTAGTTGGAGAAGAACACTATCAAGTAGCACGTCATGTGCAAAAAATATTACAAACGTATAAGTCATTGCAAGATATCATCGCCATTTTAGGTATGGATGAATTATCTCCTGAAGACAAACTAACTGTTTCTAGAGCTAGAAAAATTCAACGCTTCCTTTCACAACCATTTTTTGTGGCAGAGGTGTTTACTGGCTCTCCCGGGAGACTTGTATCATTAGCTGACACTATAAAAGGCTTCAAAGGAATTTGTGATGGAGATTATGACCACATCCCTGAAAGCAATTTTTACATGATTGGTAACATTGAAGAAGCGTTAGAAAAAGCAAAAGCCGCGTAATAGGAAGATAAACGTTATGCTAACACCTGAGACGCAATTGTTTCTGGAAGGTTTAAAAAATTTAAACCGTCCTCCTATCGATCAAATTCCCGTTGAATTTATGCGTGATCAGTTTGAGACTGTATCTATGCTATATGGCGGGAGTCGACTTCAAAATATTACACATGAAGACATCATACTTACATTACAAAAAGTGAATCGCCCAGTTAAAATTCGTACTTTTCAGGTTGAAGCACCTAAAGGGGTAATTTTATATGCGCACGGAGGTGGTTGGATTCAGGGTAGCTTAGATACTCATCATGTTATGTGTCAAAATCTAGCACAGGCAACACATAGTAATGTTGTAGCAATTGATTACTCTTTATGCCCTGAGCATGCATATCCAGTTGCATTAAACGAAATTGAGGCCGTATATAAATGGGCTGTTTCCGAACAATCCCTTCCCATTAGTGTCGCTGGTGACAGCGCAGGCGCAAATTTAATGGCAGGACTTATAATGCGATTAAACAGCCAACAATTGGCTTTACCCAAAGATTGTATTTTTTTCTATCCTTTTTTTGATTTAACATGCCAATTGAAGTCACTACAGGAATTTGCTGAGGGCTACATGTTAACTAAACATACAACAGTCCACTGCAGAAATACTTATTTAAGTAATGACCAAACGTTAGCAGAGCTCCCTGAAGTTTCGCCTTTATGGCAAATGGAAAATATCAAATTTCCACCTTCTTTAATTATTGCTGCTGAATATGACCCTCTTCGCGATGATTCAAGAATCGCTAAAGATATATTGAAACAAAAGGGTGCGTTGAAAGGCTATTTAGAAGTACCTGGAGTCATTCATGGATTTGCGCAATTTCCAGGTTTATTTCCAGAATCAACTAAAGTTTTTGAATGGATTGGCAAGTTTTATAGCTAAGAAAACCACTGATATTTTGTGTAACTAGTCTTAAAAACTTGAATATTTTTGAAAAACCTCCTATACCCTATCTATGGATTGATGATCTACGGCCATGAATAAATTTTTAGATTTTGAAAAACCAATTGCTGAACTTGTTGGTAAAATTGAAGAGCTAAGACACTTAGCTAACAACAAAGACCTTAACATCGCTGATGAGGTTTCTAAGCTGCAATTAAAAGCAGATAAAATGATGCGTCAAACGTACACTCAGTTAACACCTTGGCAAAAGGTTCAAGTAGCTAGGCATCCGGACAGACCAAAATTTTCTGCATATATAAATGCAATTTTTACTGATTTTGTGCCACTTGCTGGCGATCGCTTATTCGCTGATGACCAAAGTATTGTTGGTGGCTTGGCGACCTTAGGTGGTGTATCTGTTATGGTCATTGGCCAAGAAAAAGGTAACGATACAGAATCCCGTGTAAAACATAATTTTGGCATGCCAAAACCTGAAGGGTATCGTAAAGCTCAACGTTTAATGGATATTGCAAATCGTTTTAAATTGCCAGTTATCACGTTTATTGATACGCCCGGAGCTTATCCTGGCATTGATGCCGAAGAACGTGGTCAAGCTGAAGCAATAGCTAAAAGCATAGAAAAATGCCTAACTATTGAAGTTCCCTTAATTACAATCATCATCGGTGAAGGTAGCTCTGGCGGTGCCATAGCTATTGCAACTGCAAATTCAGTATTAATGCTTGAACATGCAATTTATGCGGTAATTTCCCCTGAAGGATGTGCTTCAATTTTATGGCGCAGCTCAACAAAAGCTGCTGAAGCTGCTGAAGCCCAAAAATTAACCGCTCAAGACTTACTAACACTTGGTGTAATTGATGCAATTATTCCTGAACCTATTGGCGGAGCACAACGCTTTCCTACACAAGTTGTTGAATCTGTAAGACGTCAGATAGAAATAGTTCTAAACGACCTAATACGCAATAGCGGACAACAGCTAAAATTAATGCGTCGTGAAAAATTCCTGCATATGGGCAAAAAAGGTTTAGGGTAACTTTTGAAAACCAAACATTTAACAACAAAACGGTGATACCAATTATGATGTTGAACTTAAATATTCCAAAGCATGTCGCAATCATTATGGATGGCAATGGTCGCTGGGCTAAAGCACGGTCGTTACCAACTATTGCAGGACACAGAGCTGGAGCAAAAGCTGTTGAAGAGATTATAAGTCGCGCTGCAGAAATTGGAATTGAGTATGTAACTCTTTGGGCTTTTTCTTCTGAAAACTGGAAACGTGAGCAAGAGTGGGTTGAAGAACTTATGGGACTGCTTCGTTGGTATCTACAACATTCAATCGATAAACTTATAAAAAACAATGTACGTGTGAAAGTTATTGGTGACCGCTCAGCGTTCGCAAAAGACTTGCAAGACATGATCGGCAGCGTTGAAGACAGAACCCAGGAAAACACAGGTATTACTGTTATTTTAGCGTTAAGTTATGGAGGCCGAGATGATATTCGCAGGGCTACACAAAAAATTGCAGCTGATATCAAAAGCGGAGCTATACAGCCAGAGGATATTACAGAAGACTTAATCAGCCAAAATCTTGACACCAAGTTTTGCCCAGATCCTGATTTATTAATTCGTACCTCTGGCGAATTACGAGTAAGCAACTACCTACTGTGGCAAATGGCTTACACTGAATACGTATTTGTTGATTGCTTTTGGCCTGATTTTGGGGCAAAACAATTAGACTTAGCAATTGAACAGTATTCAAAAAGGCATCGCCGATATGGCTTATACAGTGTTGCAGCCTAAGGGAGATTTGCTTCCAAGAATCCTTACCGGATTAGTAGCAATCCCGGCAGTTATTTTTCTAATTTTTCAAGACCCCATTTTTTTTAAATTACTTGGTGTGCTTGCAAGCTTTGGATTACTTAGAGAATGGTCACGTCTAAGTTTTGGTGAAAATTACCACTGGATGAATAGCATTTGTTTATTAGCTATTCTCGTGGCTTTTGTGCCGGCATTACGTATAGGTTCTGTTGCAATAATACTAGCTGGATGTGGTTGGTTGTATTACTTAAACCTTTTGCCCGTTAAGAAGTTTGCAATTGTCAGCGCTGGCTATCTGTACATAAGCCTTGCAATGAGTATCATTATTCATATAATGCCTGAAATTGGGGGATCGCACTTTATTTTATTAGTACTTGCTCTTGTTTGGCTTGTAGATACAGGCGCGTTCATAGTAGGTAAAGCTATAGGAGGACCAAAATTAGCGCCGACTATTAGTCCTGGCAAAACATGGGCTGGATTTTTTGGTGGTATCTTTTTTGGTTTAGTGGGCGTGTGGTTTCTAACAAAAATAATGAGTATCAACGTAAGTCATTCATTTTGGGTTTTTGGAACAGCTGCGGTTTTTCTGGCCCATGGCGGTGATCTTCTAGAATCATGGTGTAAACGATATTTTAATGTAAAGGACTCTGGCAGTTTTCTTCCTGGTCATGGCGGGTTATTAGATAGGCTAGATAGTCTTTTGGCTATTAGCTTTGCAGTCGCCTTACTTTGGTATTTTGGTGAATAATTCAATAATTTTAATAAGAAAATAATATGCGATTAGTCTCATCGGCACTTAATGTTGCTTTTTTTACAATCCTTAGTCGTTTAACTGGGTTCTTCCGTGATATTTTGATGGCCCAGTATATTGGCACAAGCTTTGTTATGGATGCCCTTGTTATTGCCATTAAAATTCCTAGTTTTTTAAGAAGAATTTTTGCAGAAGGCGCGCTGAATTCTTCATTCGTTCCTATTTACTCCGCAATGCATGTTTCGCAAGAAAGTGAAGCTAAAGAATTTATCAAAGACATTTTTTCATTAATGACAGGAATCCTAATATTATTGATTATAATCTTTGAGCTAATCATGCCTTTCATCGTTACTATTATGATTCCTGGGGTAGGTGAAGAAGTATTCTCATTAGCTGTTTCATTTTCTAGAATTACTTTTCCTTTTATTTTACTTATATCATTAACAGCTTTATTCAGTGGTGTTTTAAATACTCATGATCGCTTTGGCGCTGCTGCATCATCACAAATTGCTGGAAATCTTTTCATTGTATTTATTATGAAAATTGTTGATCCTTCTATGCTTGGTGATGGCGGAATTGTTGCTACAGCAATTATGGGATCAGGTTTTGTTCAGCTGCTGTGGGTATATGTTCCTTGCTACTTCATGGGTATTCGCCCTTCACTTAGAAAGCCAAGAAAAAACCAGGCAATGACAAATTTTGGTAGAAGAATGCTTCCTGCTGCATTTGGCTCAGGCATTCTTCAAATCAACTTATTTATTGATACAATTATCGCGTCGCTACTACCAATGGGGACTATATCTTACCTGTATTATGCGGATAGGCTTTACCACCTTCCAATTAGTGTTACCGGCACTGCTTTAGGCACAGTTTTACTGCCAATGTTATCTAAACAATGGAGAGAAAATAACGTTGAAGGAGCCATGCACAATCAAAATCGCGCAATTGAATTCGCGATGTTAATTACACTCCCAGCAATGGTCGGATTAATTTATTTGTCATATCCTTTGGTCATGGTTATTTTTGAACGCGGAGCTTTTGACCACGCATCAAGCGTTGCTACTGCAGAAACACTTGCAGGGTTTGCCAGCGGATTACCTGCATATATATTAATAAAAATATTTAACACCAGTTTTTTTGCACGACAAGACACAGTTACGCCTATAAAAGTGGCTCTTGCGGGCATGATTGTGAATGTAATTTTGAACTTTGCCCTAATATACAAATACAAACACCTTGGCATAGCTATCGCAACGTCTAGTGCATCTTGGTTTAATGCTGCCGTATTAGTTTATCTTTTGAAAAAACGTAATTTCATTAGCTTTGATGCTGCACTTTGGAAATTTCTCGCAAAAATTCTAATACCTTGTGCTTTAATATTTTTAGTACTCATAACCTTGAAACCTATTGTTTCTCCTTACCTTCATTCAAATGATGGTATTCATATTCGCTCTATTGCCCTAGCAGCACTTGTTGGAGCAGGATTATTGGCGTATTTTGTTGCAGCTTGGGCTACTGGTTTATTACGATTCAAAGAATACATGTCATCGTAGATGGAAACGCTATCTCAGGTTATTAAAAGTTATCGTGCTTTTGCTGTTGCTGGGCTTCTTGAAAAAACAAAATCTGCGCTTATTGTACTAAGCCGCGACAATGAC
>CAYUNR010000023.1:0-20467 GCA_964446295.1 uncultured Candidatus Finniella sp.
GTTTGTTTTACTTGCACCATATCATGGACAGGAATGCCTTCTGTAATGCAAACAATCACTTCAATTCCGGCATCAGCAGCTTCTAAAATAGCATCAGCAGCAAATGGGGCAGGGACATATATCATGGTGGCGTTTGCGCCAGTTTTTGAAACCGCTTGTTCTACTGTGTCAAATACAGGCCTATCAAGGTGAATAGTGCCACCTTTACCGGGCGTTACTCCGCCTACAAACTGCGTTCCATAAGCAATTGCTTGTTCGCTATGAAACGTTCCTTGCTTACCTGTGAATCCTTGGCAGATAACTTTTGTGTGCTTATTAACTAAAATAGCCATTGCTTAACCTTTCACAGCTGCAACTGCTTTTTGTGCAGCTTCGTCTAAGCCATCAGCGGCGATTATATTCAATCCTGAATCGTTCAGCATTTGTTTGCCCAAGTCTTTGTTTGTGCCTTGTAATCTCACAATAAGAGGAACGTTTAATTTCATTTCAGACGCGGCGGCAATAATGCCTTGGGCTATAATATCGCAACGCATAATACCGCCAAAAATATTCACTAATATGGCTTTAACGCCTTGATCATTTAAAATAATTTGAAAGGCTTTGCTGACGCGTTCTTTGTCAGCCCCACCACCGACATCAAGGAAATTCGCTGGTTCTCCGCCGTAATGCTTAATAATATCCATGGTGGCCATTGCAAGGCCGGCACCATTTACCAGGCAGCCAATTGTGCCATCTAGTTTTACGTAGCTAAGATCATGGGCTTTGGCTTCTGTTTCAGATGCATCTTCTTCAAAAGGATCGTTCAGTTCAACAATTGATGCATGGCGATACAGAGCATTATCATCAAAGCTAACTTTAGCATCTAACGCTAAAAGAGTACCTTCTTTGGTTAAAACTAACGGATTGATTTCAATAAGGCTGCAGTCACAGCTTTCATAAAATTCATATAACCCTTTGAGCAGATGTAATACATCTTTTGATTTATCAAGCATGCTAAATACTGAGGCTACGCGTCTTGCGTGGTAGCCTTGAATACTTGTTGCGGGAGAAATGCTTAAATTGACAATTTTGTCTGGGTGGTTTTGGGCTACTTCTTCAATATCCATACCACCTTCGGCAGAAGCGATAATGCAAACTTGGCTGGTATTGCGGTTAAGCACTAAGCTTAAATACAATTCTTTATCGATGTTGGCAGCTGATTCTACATAGATTTTGCGAACTTTTTGCCCCAAAGGTCCTGTTTGATGGGTAACTAAAGTTGAGCCGAGCAGGGATGTTGCGTAGGTTTTTACTTCATCTAGGCTTTTACAGACTTTTACGCCGCCAGCAAGTCCGCGACCACCGGCATGGATTTGGGCTTTTACTACCCAAACTGATCCACCAAGTTCTTGGGCTGCAGCAACGGCTTCATCTACAGTTTCAGTAACTTCTCCTTGACCTACGGGTACATCAAATGCGCTTAGTAATTTCTTGGCTTGATATTCATGAATGTTCATTTATAACCCCAAATCAAGGCAAGCTTGTATTAGAGATTTAACCGACTCAACAGAAGATTGCAATTGCGATTTTTCAGATGCGTCTAAAGGTACTTCGATCACTTTTTCAACACCATTTTTTCCTATAATCACAGGAACACCTGCATAAACATTATTGATACCGTATTCCCCTTGAAGGTGCGCTGCACATGGTAAAATGCGTCTTTGATTAAATAAATAACTTTCTGCAATTTGCAAGGCGCTGGTGGCAGGTGCATAAAATGCTGAGCCTGTTTTTAGATAGTTAACAATTTCAGCGCCTCCATTTCTGGTTCGGTCAATTATTGCATCTAGCTTTTCTTTGGAAATCCACCCGTTTTCTACAAAATAGGAAAGGGGGATACCGGAAATTGTTGTGTAACGTGGCATTGGCACCATGGTGTCACCATGACCGCCCAGCACAAAACTTTGAATATCTTCGACAGATACATTTAGCGCTTCGCCTAAAAAGCATTTGAAGCGCCCAGTATCTAGAATGCCTGCCATGCCTACAACTTTTTGTGGGCTAAACTCTGTGACTTTTTGCATTAGCCAGACCATAGCATCTAGCGGATTTGTAATAACAATAACGAACGCATTGGGGGCGTATTGCTTAATATTTTCGCCCACAGACCTAACGATTTTACCATTGATGCTTAGCAAATCATCGCGAGACATGCCTGGTTTTCTGGGAATTCCTGCTGTGACAATAACAACGTCAGCAGCTCTTATGAGGCTGTAGTCTTGCCCACCTGATATAATGCCGTCTGTGTTGTCAGCACTAAAAGCCTGATTTAAATCAAGGGCCTTACCTTGGGGAATGCCTTCTGCGATATCAATTAAAATCACATCGCCTAATCTGCGTTGCACAGCTAAATGGGCCAATGTCCCGCCAATGTTTCCACTACCAATTAAGGCTATTTTGGGGCGATTCATTGCTTATCCTTACAAAGCTATAGGCTGGTTTTGTTGTTGGTGTGTAATGAAATCAAGTCCTGCCATTAGGCCAGATTCATCAATACTATGTCCTAAGCCCGTGCAGGTTTTTGTCATAACATTTACGTCTAGTTGGCGCAGTTGTGTTTGTGCTACTTGCATTGCGGAATACGGCACGACAACATCTGCAGTGCCATGAACTAAAAGCACTGGGGGAGGTGACAAAGGTTTTGCTTTAGCAGGTGGATAAAAAGCCCCAGAATATCCAACAATTCCACCAAGCTTGGAAATGCTGAAAAGCATCTCTAGAGCCATCATGGTACCTTGAGAGAATCCAACGATAATAAGATCAGAAGGAAGTAGTCTATATTCAGCCAGTGACTGTTTGATGAACCTGTTCAAATGGGGGCGAGCCTTGTCAAGTCCAGCACGAATATTAAAGGGATTAAAATCAGATAATCCAAACCATTGATAACTATCACCAAAGGGATTAACTTCACTTGGTTCAATAGCATTAGGGGAAAGAAATGCAGTATCCTTAAGGTTAGGTTGCCACATTCGCCCTATCTCAAGTAGGTCTGCTCCGTTTGATCCGTACCCATGCAAAAACAACACAAGCTTTCTAGCTGCTCCTTTGGGATGTAATATCGGACAGTTTTCAAACAATTTATTCAAGATTTTTTAAATACCCACACCTTCATTAGAACAAAATAGCGTGACGATATCAATGGTTCAATTTCTTGCTTCTGTTTGACAATTCTTGATTGCAGGACTATATGTGAGGTGCTTAATGATAAAAGTTAGCGGCTGAGCAGGTTGTTTCTTTATAAACATTTTGTTGAAGATGTAACTTTTAATACTACCTCAAGTAATTTTGCAAACGAGGAGATACTATCATGATCGTTAACTCTACTGAGACACCTCTTCCTAAAGAAATAAAAAAATCCGTAGCTATTGTTCTGATTGGTAATTTTCTTGATTTTTTTGATTTGCTCTTAGCTGTTCATTTAACCGTTGTCCTGTCTGCGATTTTTATTCCACCTGATTCTTCCCATAAAGTTTTGATAACAGCTTTTATGTTTTGCTCTTCGTTTTGCATACGACCTTTGGCAGCATTATTTTGGGGATATGTAGGAGATACCATTGGTCGAGTGCCTGTATTAATTTCCACAACGTTTTTAATGTCAATTTCGTGCCTGATTATTCCTAATATTCCTCCATATGCTGAATGGGGTGTTCTTTCGGCGGTGTTGTTTTTATCAATGCGACTGGTACAAGGGTTTGCATCAGGAGGAGAGTGCATTGCGGCAGATGTGTTTATCACGGAAATAGTGCCCAAACCGAAAGTATATTTTTATAGTGCACTTGTAGAAGCTACGTGTTCGCTAGGAGGCCTAGTGGCTTGCGGGGTTGGCGCTTTATGCATTTTTCTTTCCCCGGAAAATGGATGGAAAATACCTTTTTACATAGGATCTGGAGTAGCTGTCTTAGGAACAATCGCAAGAAAAACACTAAAAGAAACCCCTGAATTTTTAAAAACACTGCAATCTCGAGAGAAAAAAAAGCATCCTGCGGAATTTTATGGTTCACTTAATTATAAAAACCGCAATATACCAGCATTGTTTGCCATGTACCTTTTTCCGGCGGTGTCTTTCTATTTTTGCCTAGCATACCTTCCTTCTGTATTAGTGGATCAATTAAAAATAGACACTAACTGGGTTATGGCGCAAACAACGCTTGTTTTGTTTATTACGATGTGCGCTGAAGTTGGGTATGGGGCTTTGGGGTTGAAAGTTCATCCATTTCGCATTGTAAAGTTTAAGTTGATCGCTTTGTTGTGTATTGTTCCTTTTATAATGCTTGTTTACAAGGAACACACAGTATTAAGTATTTTTATTGTTCAGGTGATTGTTAATGTGTTGGGGCAGGGATTAACCCCTTATACTCCCATTATTAATAAGAGTTTTCCTGTGTTTGGTAGATATACAAGCCTCTTATTTGTGTGGGCTATTTCACATTCGTTAATGTATTTGTTTACAGCCTTTGTGTGTGAAAAAGTAACAACCTTTTACGGATTAGGTGTTTTATTATGCGGAGCTGCTTCAATTTCTTTGATTGGGTTGTATAGCTTTGTATCTGCTGATAAAGCCGATAGTTATTCTGATAAAGAGAAGATTCGTGAAGTGAAAAAATGGTTGAAAGACATATCGCATTTGTAAACTAAGAAATTAAAAATATTGTTGGGGAGCTTGGCCATGGATTCTGATCTTATTAAATTGATTGCGATTATTAGTCTGCTTGGCTTTCTTTTGTCCTCCTCGGCCATATTTGCAAACATCAGAAGGAAAGCGATTAGAAGAAAATGGATTCAACCGAGAAGATTCAAAATGTGCAGAATACTGAAAGAGCACCTTAAATCTCAGAAAAAGGGAGGGCACTGAGTTTTTCAAAATTTACGACTTTTTCGTATTTTTTTGAGTGAACACTAATTATTCGATTTCAAAATAGTTGAGATTTTTGTACACTGCCCTCTGTTATAAAAGAATATAAATAATATCATGCTTGGTTTTTGGCAACTTGTTGCCTTGGTAGTTGGAAATTTAGTTGGTAGCGGCGTACTTATGCTGCCGGCAATTTTGGCGCCCTATGGGTCTATATCATTTGCGGGTTGGGTTATGGCTTCCATTGGGGCCATTCTTCTTTCTTTAGTTTTTTGTCAGCTTTGTAGCAAGCACCCAAGAACAGGCGGGCCGCATGTATATGTAGAAGAAGCCTTTGGAAAAGAAGCAGGCTTTTACATTGCTTGGGTATATTGGATTTTAGCTTGGGTTGGCTATGCTGCGTTGGTTTCTGCGGCCATGGGTTGCTTAACCACTATTTGTGGCCCCCTTTCCAATAGCACGCTGATGATTTTGGAGGTGCTGATTATTGTATTATTTACAGCGGTTAACTTATGTAAAATTGCTTTTGCTGGGCGCGTTGAGCTTGTTCTTACCATTATTAAGGTATTGCCTTTAATTGTGCTGCCCGTTGTTGCGTTGTTTTCAGTGAAATCTGAATACCTGTTTGCTGCCCCGCCTATTAACATGCCATACGGGTCTGCCCTTGCGGGTTCTGTAATGCTAATGATTTTTTCCTTTATGGGGTTTGAGACAGGAACAGTTCCAAGTGAAGAAGTTGAAAATCCACGAAAAACTATTCCTAAAGCAACGATTGTAGGCACGTTAATAGCGGCGAGTATTTATATTATAGGCACAGTCAGTATTTTGGGGCACATTCCTTTTGATCAACTTGTTCAGTCAAAAGCGCCCTATGCAGATTTGGCCGCTTGCGTGTTTGGCGGTAATTGGCAAAATTTTGTGGCAGGTGCTGGGATTTTATGTGCATTAGGTGCCCTAAATGGGTGGATGCTTATTGGTGGACGCATTGCATATGGCGCTGCGAAAGATGGAATATTCCCAAAAATATTTTTAAAAACAGATAAATGCGGTTCCCCCAGTGCTGCTATTATTATTTCTTCAATGTGCACCATTCCATTCATGATACTTTCGTTGAGTGAAAGCTTGATAGAACAGTTTAATTTTGTAGTTTCAATTAGTTCATCGCTTATAATGATTGTGTATTTGGCATGTGCATTGGCTTATATTAAATTTTTAAAAAACTACGAACATACAAAGCCAAAGCATTGGTTGTTGGGAATTGCCTCTACGGCTTTTTGCTTTTGGGTTTTAAGTTCAATTAGCATTGAAATGACGCTTTATTCCTTAACCGTGTTTTTGGTAGGTGTGCCACTTCGGTTATATGTTATGAAGCGTTGTTAAATAATACAGAACACAAAATTGGGAATAGTAAAATAGGGGAAAATATCCCCCATCCTTAAGCGACTTGTTTAATCCAATCCTTTTGATTGTAAAAACAGGATATACGGTAAATTAAACCATTTTTGATTTCAAAAAATGCGTGAACAGGCAGGGTGTATTGTTGGCTACGTGCAGGAGGATAGTTTGCTACATCTTTAAGGTATACCCCATCAATAGTAAGCTTTGATGCTGCATATTTCCCTTCTTCACTTGTGATAATCACAATGTCTTTTGCTGTTTCTTTGCATGCATCAAAACAGAATTCCATAAATCTGCGGAATGGCTCTATACCAATTTCTGTGGTGCCTTGGCAGATATCGTGTATCACTTCGGGGTGGAGAGTTGATACAAATTTCTCAAGATTCTCTTCGTTAAAAGCTTGGTAATATTTTTGGACTAAATCGCGTGTTGCTTGGTTAGTCATAGTTGTTCCTTTTCAAGAAGTATGGATTGAGCATTTGTACGGTCGCTGAAGTTCAGCACCTGGCCAATGAACCGTACTTTAAGCATAAGTTCAATGTCAAGATCGCCCATTATAACAGTATTTGAATCAGTTTTGGCGAGTATGCCTGACTCTGAAAAGCTACCATCAATGGGGGTAAAAATTCCAGCTTCACCGGTGGCTATTCCATCAAATTCATCACAAGAAAAATCACCACGAATAGCCTTGCCGGAACAGGTTGCTGTAATCGCAAAACATTGATTTTCCATAGCCCGTGCATGGGCTGCAACATGTATTCGTTGCGCTCCGTGAGCACTGTCTGTGTAGCTTGGGATAAATAGTACATCTGCACCTGCAAAGGTTAGTTGGCTAACCAGCTCTGGGAATTCGCTATCATAGCAAATGCACACTCCAAATTTACCAAAATCACTATCAAAAATTTTTAATGTATTGGAACCCTTTAGCCAGCCAAGAGCTTTTTCAGAAGGAGTTAAGTGTATTTTATCTTGCCACAGTAATTTGCCTGAAGGGCAGGCTACATAACAACGATTGTAATATTGCGTATCATATACTGGAACTGATCCACCGATGATGGTCATGTTGTGACCTTTTGCCAGTTCAACTAAAGCATTTTTGTACGCTTCTATTCCTGAGGTTTGGAAAAATTCAACATTTTCTTGGAAACTCTTTTTATGGAGCCAAACCCACTCAAGTCCTGCATATTCAGGCAACACTAGAAAATTTGCGTTACTTGCTTTCTTACAAATTCCCTTAAGTTTCTCAAAAGCTTGATCTATTGAATCATGGATTTCCAGAGGATATCTGGTTGTTGCAACGCGCATGCTCAAAGGATCTTTAGCCAAGCTGTAAAAGGTTTTTTTGTTTCTTCTTGCTGATCAATATCTTTCCATAAAAACTGAGGTTGAATTTCAGGATGCTCAACAAATCCATAGTGCTGCCATATGGGTTTTAAATCTTGGTAATTATGAGGCTTTAAGGGGTGGTTATTCGGTCGATTTACTGCTACAAATGTGCACATTGTAGCGCCATAGTTAATAGCTGCTTGTGTACGCTCTTCCATAAAAGTTTTGTAAATTCCCATCCCTCGATAGGCAGGTAGTAGCATGGATTCACCAAAATAAAATGTATCACTAACGTTAATGCCAGCCTTTTCATAAGGTAAGCGAATATCTTCTAATTCTTTAATTAACGGCGTTGCTGTTGTTGCGCCGATTATATGCTTGTTATCAAGTGCTATTAAAAGAAAGCTATCTTTAATATTTAGATATCTCCCAAGGTACTCTTGCTCATAAGTCATAGTGCCGTCGTAAAGGTAGGGATATTCTCGAAACACCTCGATGCGTAGTTGAGCTAAAGGATTCATAATCTCAGCAATCTTGTCGCCACGATATGCTTTAAAAGTTATATCACTTGTCGATGCTAGTGCCTGCATAATAAAAACACGTAAGGATTTTTATGAAAAGGATTGCAAAAACGGAAAGGATAATCAAGTTTAATTCTTTTTTAAGAATCAACACTTAGACTGACCGTAGAGGTTTTGCAACTTAGTGATTCAAATGAAATTAATCAGTTTAAGGCACGCTACAGCGTTTGCTGTTTTGACATTAGCAACAGAACAGCTTTCAGCTAGCGGACAAATTGCTGTTTTAGAATCATTAAAAAATAAAGAATTTAAAGTTAGGGAACAAAGGGATCCCTCGAAGCTTAGAATTTTGAAAGATGTACGGCTTTCAGGTAGTTCTCAATTTTCTAAAAACAGCCTAGCTGAAATTGTAAGAAAAATCAGAGAACATAATGTATCCCCCATAGCCATTGTTGATTTACGTCAAGAAATGCACTTACTGGGGGATAATGATTTAGCCCACACAATTGCCGAAAAAGACTGGTCTGAAATTAACCATAAACTTGAATTTATTATTAAAGATGAAGAAGCATTGGTTCATTCAGGATTGTTAGAACGCGAAGAAACTATCGCTCATGGTCTTGACCTTAAATATTTGCGTGTGCCCGTTACCGATGACACTGTCCCCCATGAAAAAGCTGTAGATTCATTCATTGAATTTTATAAAGATCAAATACAGAAAGACCCCCAAGCATGGTTCCATGTGCATTGTGAGCATGGTCATGGGCGGACAACCACATTTATGACATTGGTGCATATTCTAAATACCAAAGGCGAAGCAAAATTAGGGGATATTCTGGATGAGCAATATAAGTGCGGAGAGGTTGATTTATCTTTCCCTTCTAAGAAAAAATTAAAAGAAAAAGATGTAGACTTACAAAGAAAACGTTTTGCTTTCTTGGAAGAATTTCACCAGTACGTGAATGATAAGGAATCAGGGTTTTTTGCAGGTAAATTGTGGTCGGAATGGAAAAAAATAGTTGGGGAGTAAGGGGGTTGATTAACGCCAGTTTTCTAGCGTTAATCCGTTGACTCTGGAAAACTCATTTAAGTTTGATGTGACCATAACTAAATTGTTAGTCAAAGCGTTGGCGGCGATAAGAAAATCATAGGGGCCAATAAGTTGTCCTATTTTTGCAAGGTCAACGCGAATAGCTGCTGCGCAAAGAGCCGTTTTTTCATCAAACGGTAAAATATTAATGCAGGAATATAGTGAACGAATGATTGGGTCAATTTTGTGACGCCTGTCTTCTATACGTTTTAGGCCGTATTCAATTTCCATTTGGGTGATGGTGGAAATAAACAAACGTGACGGCGCAAGTGCTTTAACTTTGCGCAGCGTATTTTCGTTACCTTTTACAAAATCACTTATGACGCAGGTGTCTAAAAGATACATTAAAAAAGGACCGTTTCGGTGGCTGGTTTTAGTTCTGAACGAAATGATTCAAATGACGGAAAGTCTTTGCTGATGCCTGAAAAATTTAACACTTCACTTGGCCAACACTGGTTTGTGTGATTCTTTAAATAAAAGCTTAAGGCGTCACGAATAAGTGCATTGCGAGATTTACCCTCAGCTTCTGCTACGTGTGTTAATTGGTGGCCTAATTCATCGTTAATATAGATATTAAAGTTCATAGGGTGAGCTTTCTAATACATTTACATTGTTATGTTATAACATGTTATAGAAATAATCAAGATAATTCTGATGCTAACGCAGTGTGCAAGTTGTTTTACTGGAACCTGATCACCGTCGTCCCTGCGGAGGGCTGAAAGCCTGGATGCGGGGATCTTTGACCCCCAAACTTCGGCACTATAGCGCCTCGTCAGGGGTGACAAGCTATCTTTATTTCTATCCTCTTCCCTTGGCTCTCCCATAGAATTTCGGCATAATGCCTTGCATACATTCAAGAATTTTATCTAATGACCACATTTCATGATTTGTCTAATGCCATTCGTTTTTTAAGTATTGATGCTGTTGAAAAAGCCAATTCAGGCCACCCGGGAATGCCCATGGGAATGGCAGATGTGGCAACGGTTTTGTTTCAAAAGCATTTGGTGTTTAACCCGCAGGATGCTGACTGGGCCAACCGTGACAGGTTTGTGTTATCAGCTGGTCATGGGTCAATGTTGCTGTATAGCCTTTTGTATTTAACAGGATATCCGGATGCCACGCTGGAGCAGCTTAAGAATTTTCGCCAGCTAGGTTCAAAAACTGCAGGTCACCCAGAATATGGGCATTTGTCGGGTGTGGAAATGACAACAGGACCATTGGGGCAGGGCATTGCGACTGCTGTGGGTATGGCGCTTGCTGAACGTATGCTGAATGCGACCCATGGTGATGCGATTAACCATTATACTTATGTTATTGCTAGTGATGGTGACCTAATGGAAGGTATTAGCCATGAGGCAGCATCTCTTGCTGGGCACCTGAGCCTAAACAAACTCATTGTTTTGTATGATGACAACGGCATCAGCATCGATGGAAAAACTGAATTATCATTTGGAGATAATTCGCTTATGCGGTTTCAGGCATATGGTTGGAATGCGGAACAGATTGATGGGCACGATAGTAGTGCTATTGATGCTGCAATTACCCGAGCAAAGGCTAGCAATAAACCAAGCCTAATAGCTTGCAAAACCACCATTGGTTTTGGTTCGCCAAATAAAGCAAATACAAGTGGGGTTCATGGTTCGCCTTTAGGCAGTGCCGAAATTCAAGCGACGCGTGCGGCGTTGAATTGGCCCCATGAACCATTTGTGATTCCAGATACCATTCTCAACGCCTGGCGTGCGATTGGTGCGCGTCATCAAGCAACCTATGACCACTGGAAAAATCAAACATCGGCCGACATTCAAAAAAAGTTGCAGCAACCCGTTGCTGATATTGCAGATGCAATTAATGCCTATAAGCAAAAGGTTAAAGACGAAAAGCCATGCCTGGCAACGCGAGTGCTTTCTCAGCAAGTTTTAGAAGTGATTGTGCCAGGTTCCACATTAATTGGTGGATCCGCAGATTTAACAGGTTCAAACAACACAAAAACCAAAGCACAAAAGCCTATAACCGCTGATGATTTTTCTGGAAATTATATTCACTATGGGGTGCGTGAACACGCTATGGCAGCCATTATGAATGGTTTGAGTCTTTCAAAAGTGTTTGTTCCTTATGGGGGGACTTTTTTAGTTTTCTTGGATTATTTAAAGCCTGCTTTGCGGTTGTCTGCCTTAATGAATCAAGGGGTTGTGCACGTGCTAACCCATGATTCTATTGGGTTGGGGGAGGATGGGCCGACCCATCAACCCATTGAACATTTGGCGCATTTGCGCTGCATTCCAAACGTTTTAACATTCCGCCCTATGGATGCTACAGAAGTTGCTGAATGCTGGCAGTTGGCTGTTCAAAACAGAAGCACGCCGTCGGTATTGGTTTTGACCCGTCAGAATTTACCGTACCTTAGCACCTATAGAGCTAGCCATTCAGAAAACGCGTGCGCAAAGGGAGGCTATGTTCTAATTGAAAAGCCAGAGGCGCAAGTGACTTTAATTTCTACTGGGTCTGAGGTTTCAATTGCTGTTGATGCTGCGAATGCATTATTGGCAATGAACATACCAGCACGGGTAGTTTCTGTGCCATGTATGGAATTGTTTGCAAAACAACCAGTTGATTATAGAAATCAGGTTTTGGGTAATGGCATTCGCATAGCTATAGAAGCTGCCTGTGAAGGCATATGGCCAAAGTATTTAGGCGAAAAAGGCGAATTTATTGGGATTAATTCATTTGGCGCATCAGCACCAGCAGATGATTTGTATGAACTTTTTGGCATAACAGCGGAGAATGTAGTCAATAGAGTGAGGGTGCTTTTGGGTAGGTGTGCTTTATAAGGCGAACAGATCTTTAAGTGTTTCGAGAACAGCGATTGCTGTTTTTTTATCAAGGGTTCCTACTTTTTTCACAATACGTGTTTGGTCAATGGTGCGAATTTGGTCAAGAACAATCTCTCCATCTTTTTCAGCAAACTTTACGCGTACTCGTGTTGGGTATCCCTTTGTCTGACTTGTCATTGGGGCTACGATAAGTGTTTTGATATGGTGGTTCATTTCATTAGGTGAAATTACTACACAAGGTCTCGTTTTTTGAATTTCTGACCCTTTGGTTGGGTCAAGGTCTATCAATAAAATATCAAACCGGTTGTGCTTTACCACTGCCATTCAGTTTCATCCCAAGAAGTTACGGTATGCTCATCAATCAATATGTCTTCACTGTTGGCAGACATTTTTTGAAATGCTTGCTCCCAATTTTTTCGCAAAGAAGTGCACGGCGTGATAATGAGCGTGTGATCTTGAACTTTAACATTTACAGTTTGTCCAATACCGCACTGTTTGAGGATACCTTTGGGTAATCTAAGCCCTTTTGAATTACCAATATTAATGATATCTAGTTGCATAAGACCTCCTTCATATAGATACATTGTAATTACTTTTTTTAAAAAGTCAAATAAAATCTGGGCAATATTTTGGCATAATAGCTGATATCGTGGTAAAAAGAGTAAAAGCACTTTTGAGTAAGCAATAAATTATGCCGCGCAGTATTTACGAACAGTCTCTACGCTATCATTCACAATATCCAAAGGGTAAATTGGAAATTATTGCAACCAAGCCTCTGACCAATCCGCATGATTTGGCGTTGGCGTATTCTCCGGGTGTTGCTGAGCCTTGTTTGGAAATAGCGCGAGATCCATTGAAAGCTGCGGAATATACTGTACGTGGTAATTTGGTTGCCGTTATAACTAATGGTACTGCGGTTTTGGGGCTTGGAAATATTGGGGCGTTAGCGTCAAAGCCGGTTATGGAAGGTAAGGCAGTCCTTTTTAAAAAGTTTGCTGGTATTGATGCATTTGATATTGAAATTAATGAAACGGACCCTCAGAAACTTGTTGATATTATTGCGGCCCTAGAGCCGACCTTTGGTGGAATAAACCTTGAGGACATTAAGGCACCGGAATGCTTTTACGTAGAGCGAGAGCTTGCTAAAAGAGTGAAAATTCCTGTTTTGCATGATGACCAACATGGCACAGCAATTATTGTGAATGCCGCCATGAAAAATGCCCTTGAATTGGCTGGTAAATCAATTGATACCATAAAGATGGTGGCAAGTGGTGCGGGTGCTTCTGCAGTTGCGTGCCTTGAATTGCTTATAAAATTGGGCCTGCGTCGTGAAAATTTAATTGTTGTTGACCGAGATGGCGTTATTTTCAAAGGGCGGGGAAACCTTGATCCATCAAAAGAAGCACTGGCATCTGATACACCTTTACGTACACTAGCTGAGGCTTTGAAAAATGCTGATGCATTCCTTGGGCTTTCAAGCGCTGGTTTGATGACTGCTGAAATGGCAAAGTCCATGGCGCCAAACCCGATTATTTTTGCTTTAGCAAATCCTGAACCTGAAATTCGACCAGAGGTTGTGCATAGTGTTCGCGACGATGCAATTATGGCAACCGGTAGGACAGACTACCCTAACCAGGTAAACAATGCTGTTTGCTTCCCGTACATATTTAGGGGCGCGTTAGATGTTGGTGCTACTTGTATTAATCATGAAATGAAAGTGGCTTGCGTAGAAGCGATTGCGCGTATTGCAAAAGCTGAAAGCAATGACCTAGTAGTGGCGGCCTACGGTGGGGGAACCTTTACTTTTGGTCGTGATTATATAATTCCTAAGCCATTTGATAGGCGTTTGTATGTTGAGCTGTCATACGCTGTGGCACGTGCTGCAGTTGAATGTGGTGTGGCGACACGTCCAATAACTGATTGGGAGGCTTATCGCACTCAATTAAAAGAAGCGATATATCGTTCTGGCATGGTTATGCGTCCTATTTTTGCAGCTGCAAAAGCGTTTGGTGATGATATTCGTCTAGTCTTTTCAGAAGGTGAAGATGAACGTGTTCTTCAAGCAGTTCAAACCATTCGTGATGAAAAAATTGCGCGTGTACTACTTATAGGACGTCCCGAAGTTATTGAAATGCGAATTAAGCAATTTGGTTTGCGACTGGAAGCAAATATTGATTTTGAAGTCATTAACCCCCAGGAAGATTCAAGATATAAAACCTACTGGCAGGCGTACCATGAAATTATGGCACGAAAAGGTATAACACCTGATAACGCTAAAGAAATCATGCGTACCAACACAACCGTGATTGCTGCGATGATGCTTCACCTTGGCGATGCAGACACTATGATTAGTGGTTGTTGTGGTAATTACCGTGATCACCTTATTCCGATTATGGAAATTTTGGGAATTGCTAAAGACCAGCACCGTTGTGCGGCCCTTTCTGCTATAGCCATTGATAACCCCAAAATTGAGCGGGGCATTCTGTTTATTACTGACCCATATGTCAATATTGACCCGACAGCTCAACAGCTTGCAGAAATTACAATCATGGCGGCAGAGCAAATTAAATTATTCGGTATAAAGCCTAAGGTGGCGTTGATATCATATTCTAATTTTGGGGCAGGCGTGCACCCCCAAGCCAAGAAAATGCGTCTGGCTATGGAAATTATCCGTGACCTTGCGCCAGAGCTTGAAGTTGAAGGTGAAATGCATGTCGATGCGGCGTTAGATGAAAAAATTCGCTCTCGTATATTCCCTGGTAATACCTTAAAAGGTTCGGCTAATCTATTAGTGATGCCTAGTCTTGATGTAGCAAATGTGGCCCTAAACACCATAAAAGTGTTGGCAAACGGGCAAACAATTGGCCCGATTCTTATGGGAATTAAAGAATCAGCCCATATTTGCACTCCATCGGCTCGACCTAGAACACTGGTGAACCTTGCAGCTATTGCGGTTTCCAAGGCAAGATTACTTAAACAACAAAAGGACCAATCATGAAAATAACATTTGCAGAAAAGGCGCCCAAAAATAGTTTATTTGTTGCCGGCGTTTATGAAGACGCAAACTTTGGAAACGTTACAAAAGCACTTGATAAGCTTGCGAATGGTTCTGTCAAAGCCGCTGTTAGCAACGCAGAATTTAAAGGAAAAGCGGAACGGTTTTTGCGTATTCCTTCAAGCAATGGTTGCACTGGTCAAGTTGTTTTAGTGGGCCTGGGCGATGCTAAAAAACATACGCCTCTGGCTTTAGAAAAAATTGGAGCAAAGCTTTTTGCTTGTTTGAACGGTCTTCGTGAAAAGAAGGCAGTTATTGATGTATCTGATATTCCAGGAGTTAAAAACCACACAGCTGAAGAACTTGTTGCATATGCTGCATCGGGTGCGCTTATTCGTTCATGGACTTTTGATAAATATAAAACGAAACGTGAGAAAGACGAAATTCCCGTTCTTGATGAGTTAGTATTTGTAAGCACTAGCGCTAAAAAATCCCAGGAAGCTTTTGATAAACTTGCTGCTATTGCAAAAGGTAACCACCTAACTAGGTTGGTTGTGTCTGAGCCACCAAACATTATTTACCCAGAATCAATGGCTAAATACGCAAAAGAGCTAAGCAAAATTGGCGTGAAGGTTGATGTGCTTGGTGAAAAGGAAATGACAAAACTAGGTTTTGGTGCATTGCTTGGCGTAGGGCAGGGAAGCATTCGTGAATCTCAGCTGGTTGTTATGAAGTGGATGGGTGGCAAAAAAAGTGAAAAACCTATTGCGGTAGTTGGAAAAGGTGTCACGTTTGATACCGGTGGTATTAATATTAAGCCATCTAACGGCATGGAAGACATGAAATATGACATGGCAGGTTCAGGCGTTGTGCTTGGGCTTATGAAGTCATTAGCAATGCGTAAAGCTAAAGTAAATGTTGTTGGAGTTATGGCGTTGGCGGAAAACATGCCGTCGGGTTCGGCGCAGAGGCCTTCTGACGTGGTGACGTCTCTTTCTGGGCAAACTATTGAAATTCTTAATACCGATGCTGAGGGACGCTTGGTTTTGGCTGATGCCCTTTGGTATACCCAAGATAAATTTAAACCTCAATACATGATTGACCTGGCAACGCTTACCGGTGCTATTACCGTGGCGCTAGGTTATGAGTACGCAGGGTTGTTCAGTAACGATGATAAGCTTTGCGATATGCTAACTGCAGCGGGTTCTGCAGTGGGTGAGCCGTTGTGGCGTCTGCCTATGGGAAAAGCCTATGATAAAGACATTAATTCTGATGTTGCTGATGTGAAAAACGTAGGTTCAGGTCGAGGTGCGGGCAGTATTACTGCGGCACATTTCCTTGAACGCTTCGTTAACAAAACACCATGGGCGCATTTAGACATTGCTGGCATGGCTTGGGATAAGGCAGCAAAACCATTAACAGGCAAAGGTGCCACAGGCTACGGTGTTCGTTTGCTTAATGAATTTTTAATCCGGAATTTTGAACATTGATTCATAACTCTGATAGAGGAGTTCTGTTCTAGGGGAGAGTAGTTCGTCTTCACCATAAGGTAGTGGTGAAAGGTCATCAGGTATTTCTCCATAAGTGAATGCTGACGGATCAACATCACGTGAACCGGACATACCAACAGGTGCGGCACCAGCTGGTACGTCTGGTGTAAAAAGTGCATCACTGAATGGCTTGTGAGCAGTTTTTCGTTTTTTGGGAGCCTTGCTTGGTATAGGTACAGCAGCTGTTGCTTGAGTTTTTGTTCCACGTGTAGCATCAGCAGTCGCTTCTCCATCAAGACTTTTGTGTGTTTTTGAATTATACCAATTTTTTACTTGGCTTTCTGTTCTACCGGGTAATTCTATGGCAATTTCTACCCACGACTTCCCGTTTTGTCTCTCAACAATAATTTTTTGCAATTCTGCAAGAGTAGGAGGCGATTTATCAATTGCTGGGTTAAGAATATTTATCCATTTTTCACGACATTGCTTACCTTCCCTTTTCCTACCGGTTGTTGAAGAAAGCTCACTAGCTATTTTTACCCACTCTCCTTGTTGGATTTTTAGTTCTTGGCGTTTTTGCATGATTGTAAGTAAAGTTGCTTTTTCAGTTTCAGTCCAAGGACCCTTTGTGCAATTTAACCACCTCCAATGATGTAAACATAGCTGAACTGTTCTTCCTGTAACATGCTCAGATATTGCTTTCCAGTTTTTCCCTCCATGTATTTCGACTGCATTTCTCAGTCTTTCATTCTCTTCTTTTGTCCACTCTGTAGGCGCTTTTCGCGTAAGTATGTGATTTAGAGAGCTTTCTGTATCAGAATCTAAAGTAGTGTCTTGAGCAAAAATAGCCTTTAAAACAAAAACACTGAAGTACAATAGTCTTAACATGATTGAATTTTTACTATTTTAGTTATTATTGTTCATTGTATCAATTTTTATTGATGTAATAAAAGTAAAAATGCTTTTGTTACATATGTTTATACGTGCCTTGCGTCTGTGATCTCTTTTACTAGATAAGATCTCTAAAAATATCAACTCAGCTATCTAAAAATTAAGTATTTGTAAACTATTGTAAAGAATTAGTTAACAAAATCTATTGTAATTTACCTTTTTTGAGCTATTTACACCAAGTGGAAATTTCTTAAAGGGTTTTTTTATGGAGAAAATTTTCTTAAGTCTATTTTTACTAACTTCAACTATTTACGGCATGGAGGTGCGCGGCCTATTAGAAGAGCCTGAATTATCAAGAAAAGTAAGCACAAGTCACAGATTCTTAGTAGGAATTAAGGAGGTTGCGCACAGTATGGGTTGCTATAAGCCCTTGCAAGCTATAGAAAGTGGCTTAAGCAATTTATCAGAGTCCTACAGGTACAATAACATGTTGGCTAGGGTTACATTTACAGCCTGTGTGATTGTTCCTGAATTACGAGAAAGGTCAGAGATTGTTTCAGTAAGGCTTTCTAGCGAAGATTTAATCAAGCTTCACAGTGCGTTATTTCACATTCGAAATCATGTAATTGAAATTGCTGAGAATCAAAATTTAGAATCTTCTACACCTTTAATGATAAAAATATTTCATCAATCAGATGGTGGTATGTTGGTTGCTGCCCAAGCTATTGATGCTATTGCCGAGACAGGCAAGGCTGGTATCATTCTAAAAACTTTTGCAGCCATTGCTGATATTTATGGTGCTGGAGAAATAGCCCACCATTTGAAAGAAGAAATATTGTCAGATATGCTTCGAAGTTTTGAAAGAGTGGGAGAGCTTGTTTCGCTAATAAAGGTCGACAAGTTTAAAAAGGAAGATCTTTATAGAATGGAAGAAATTAGTGAATCACTAAACGTACTAAAACCACTATTTATAAAAGCTAACGAGCTGTAAACAGTACGCAGTTAACAAAAAGGCCGGGGAAACCCGGCCTCTTTCGTTATGTACTTCGAGCTTAACGACGGTTGCCAAACAATTGCAACAACGCCAAGAACATGTTTAAGAAGTTCATATACAAACGTAGGGCGCCAAATAAAGCTTTTTTACCTGATGTTTCGCTGTCATCGTTTGCGTAGTAAATTTCTTTAATCATTTGCGTGTCATAAGCTGTAAGGCCTGTGAAGATCAATACTGAAAGTACCGAAATAGCAAACTGCATTGGGCCACTGTGCATGAACATGTTCACAACACTTGCGATGATAATTCCAAGCAAGGCCATAAATAAGAATGAACCGAACTTGCTTAAATCACGCTGAGTTGTGTATCCGTAAAGGCTAGTGCCTGCAAACATACCTGCTGTAATGAAGAAAACTTTTGCAATGCTTTCACCAGTGTACAGCAAAAAGATGCTAGCTAAAGAAAGCCCAAGTACGCTTGCAAAAGCCCAAAAAAGTGTTTGTGCGCTTGCAAAAGTCATTTTGCCGATGCGTGCGCTTAAAAAGAATACCATTAGCAATGGACCAAAAAGTACCAAATACCTAAGTGGTGTTCCAAAAATAAGCTGCATCATTTCTGGTGACTGAGCAGTTAAATACGCAGTTATCCCAGTAATGCTTAGGCCTAGGGCCATAAAGTTGTAAACTCGTTGCATGTAAGTGCGAAGACCTGCGTCAATTTCCAGTGCGTGGGCAGAAGTACGTGTGATTGGATCAAAATTATTGGACATATTATCCTCCTTTTTCATATGAGCCGATCATAGCATGTTTTTTAAAAAGAAGCCAAAGGCCTAAACTTGAAATAGAATTATATGCTCTAAAAATACAAGTGAAGGCATAAAAACTTGACATTTTGTGAAATTTGCTATACAAGTATATCAAGTGCATCTAATGGATAAGGGTCACAATCATGTTAGCTATTCGTCTTCCGGAAGCCATTGAAAGGCGCCTAGCCTTGTTGGCGCAAAAAACTGGCCGTACCAAAACATTTTATGCACGCGTCGCAATTCTTGAGCACCTTGATGAAATGGAAGATACTTATCTTGCTTTGAACCGTCTGGAAAACCCGGGAAAATTGTGGACACAAGAAGAGCTAGAGGCGGAAATTGACCTGGAGAGTTGATTGGGATGACAGGGCCAGGAAAGAACTTCGGCAACTTGACTACCCAATTCAGAAAAAAATTCTTCAGTATATGCGCGAACGCGTAACGGAAAACCCTAGAAATTTTGGTAAAGAACTAAGTGGAAACAAAGCGGGATTATGGCGCTATCGTTTGGCAGATATTCGTATTGTTTGTAAAATTGACGATGCAATTGTTACGGTGCTTGTTTTGCGTGTGGGGCATCGTAAAAATGTTTACATTTAGTTTGGAATTATCCGCTCAATCCGCTTCAAAGATTCTTGCTTGCCCAAAATTGACATCACTTCAAACAGGCTTGGGGAAACTGACCTGCCAGTTATAGCAACACGTAATGGTGCGGCTAACTGACCTAGCTTTATGGAAAATTCTTCAGCGGCACTGCGTAGCAGTGCTTCAAGCACATCATGTGTAAAGTCACAGGCTTGCAGCTTGGGCAAAAGATTTTTCAAGTGAGCAATGTTATCAGGGGTAAGTAGGGCGGTTGCCTTTTCGTCGTGTGGCAACCTTTGAATATAAATAATGGCGCTTTCAGCAAGTTCAACGGTAGTTTTGGCGCGTTCTTTAAGTCCAGTCATGCCTTTTGAAATATGACTTTCTTCACTTGTTGATATGGAGCGTGCAATCTGCTTTTCAATAAGTGGTTTTATTAAATCAACCAAACGCGCGTCATCTGCCAGGCGAATGTAGTGGCCATTTAAATTGTGAAGTTTTGCCATGTCGAAACGGGCAGGGGAACGTCCGATTCCTTCTAATGTGAACCATTCAATGGCTTGTGCTTCGCTAATAATTTCATCATCACCATGGCCCCAACCGAGACGTAGCAAATAATTTTTCATAGCCTCTGGCAAAAAACCCATGTC
>CAYUNR010000024.1:0-1926 GCA_964446295.1 uncultured Candidatus Finniella sp.
TGGCTAATATTTGTTAAAAAAATGCCTGAGACCCACAAAAGCCATATTGATACAATGGGATGGGATCATATTTTTAAAAATCTAAAGGTATTAACTAGCAACCGACACTTTATGGTTCTTTCTATTTGTCATGGCTTACCGGTTGCTATTGCAGCAGTTTACGGGGTAAATAGTTCTTTTATTTTTATTGATCATTTTAAATTTTTGCCAACTACCTATGCATATATACAGCTTGTTCCTGTAATAATGAATTTAATTGGATCAATAGCGTATCGTCAGCATGTTGTTAAATGGGGAATTGCAAAGTCTATTCGCTACGGATTGTACCTAAACCTCGCCTTCTTATGCTTAATTACTCTAGGGATATCACTTGATATTCTGCAATTACCATTTTCTATAGTTGCAATCATGTGCATTTTAAACTTAAGTCTTTCGGCAACCCTTTCAAGTTGTGGAACAAAAGCAATTGAATGTGCGCCTGATCAAAGGGGATTGGCTGTTGCTTTCCTAGGGTTAATGCGAAACGGTGTGGTTGCAGGGTTGGTTTTGGTGGTCGGTATTTTCTTTGATGGTACTATAATTCCTGTATTTATTGGCATGGCAATCTTAACAGCAATTTTAGTATTTTTAACTTGGCCACTTTCTAAAGGGGCTTCTTAACAATTTTTTAATCAAAATTTTCTAGTCTAATAAAAAGAATATGGAGGTGTTGATGATCAGATTGGTGTTGTGTGGCGCGTTAGCTGTACTTGCGTGCTTAGTTGCAAGTCATGAAAAAAAAGATCCTATTCCATTATTTGATTCGGTTCTTTTAGCTAAAGCAACAACAGCTGCTGTTGTTGATGTTTATGCATATAGGGAGAGAGATACTGAAATTTTCCAGCCCTTTGAATTAGGCGATATTGAATCGATGTTATTTGGGGCTAAGCGTCATGGCAACTCAAGTGGAACTGGTTGCATTATTAGTTCTGATGGATATATCGTGACGTGTAACCATGTTGTGCAAGATGCAACACGGATCTTTGTTGGCCTTAATGATGGTAGAAAAATGCAAGCTACAAAGGTTTTTAGTAATGCTTCGGCGGATATTGCATTTTTAAAAATTGATACAAAAAATTTAGCATGTCTGAAGCTTGCAAATTCAAAGACACAAATAGATTTAGGCGAGCCAGTGCTTGTTGCTGGTAATGCTTTTGGCATGGGTAAAACCAGTATTTTCCGAGGGTTGGTTTCATTTATTAACAGAGTAGTTGATGGAAAAGTTGTGTTGCAAAGTGATGCGCACATCGGTGTTGGAAATTCAGGAGGGCCGATGGTTAATTCCATGGGAGAAATGATTGGTATGGCTTTTGCTATTCCACGCATGGGAGGGCTTTCTTTCTTTATTCCGGCCAGCATGATTGGATACTATTTCAACAAGGAAATTTTAAAAAAACCTTGCGCCTGGTGGGGTGTTAACACACAGATGATGACACCCAGTATGCTAGAAAGCTGTGGACTAGAAGACAAAAATCTTTTTGGTGTGATTGTGAATGAAATTGATAGCAGCTCTCCTGCAAAAAGTGTTTTAAAACATGGTGATGTGATTGTAGAGGTTAATGGACAAAAACTAAGTACTCCTGAAGAGCTAGATTTTTTTGAAAAAACCTCAATTTTAGAAGAAGAGGTTACTTTAAAAATATGGAGAGAAAATAGTTTAAAAAATGTGAGTTTTACCCCTATTAAAGAGCCAAAATCTTCCACTCAAGAAGTTGACAATAAGCTTTTGGGAAATGTGCAATTTGAACAAACGCCAAACGGCGTGATAGTCAAGCAGGCAGGCAATAGTGGATTGTTTCAAGAAGGCGATAAAGTTATTGCACTAAATAAGAAAAAAATTAAAAAGCTTCGTGAAATTGAAAAAGCCTTAAAGTCCACGGATGGCAC
>CAYUNR010000024.1:1936-9906 GCA_964446295.1 uncultured Candidatus Finniella sp.
AGAAAAGGAATAAAAATT
This sequence comes from uncultured Candidatus Finniella sp., assembly GCA_964446295.1. Classification (GTDB taxonomy): domain Bacteria; phylum Pseudomonadota; class Alphaproteobacteria; order Paracaedibacterales; family CAITNM01; genus CAITNM01. The sequence continues at coordinate 1,955 of CAYUNR010000024.1, forward strand.
TCTCGATCATTTTCCAACAGAGACGGTGGAAGTTTTTTCAGTCAAAGTATAATTAGTGGCGGGTGATAACCGGTTAACATTAGCAATAATTTCCGTATCAATCCATTGCGCTAAGGCCCTGGATTGTCTATGCTACAAGGCAATGAATTAAACGAGAAAATCAATGTTAATGAAGGGCAAAAAAGGCTTAATAATGGGCCTTGCAAACAGTAGTTCTTTGGCGTGGGGCATTTCTAAAATGCTACATGAACAAGGTGCTGAACTTGCATTTAGTTACCAAGGAGAAGCTTTAGAAAAACGTGTGCGTCCATTGGCTGAAAGCCTAGGCTCAACGTTTTTAGTGGAATGTGATGTTGGTAAAGACGATAGCATTGAAAACACCTTCAAAAAAATTGAACAAGAATGGGGAACTTTAGACTTCGTTGTACATGCAATCGGGTTTTCTGACAAAAATGAATTACAAGGGCGCTACTGCGATACGTCACTTGCTAACTTCCTAAACACTATGCATATTTCTTGTTTTTCTTTCACAAAAATTTGCCGTGAAGCAGAACGCTTAATGCCGAATGGTGGATCCTTAATTACTCTTACCTACTATGGCGCAGAAAAAGTTATGCCAAACTACAATGTTATGGGCGTGGCCAAAGCCGCTTTAGAATCAAGCGTTCAGTATTTAGCAATGGATTTAGGTCCTAAAAACATTCGTGTGAATGGTTTATCTGCTGGCCCTGTAAAAACATTGGCGGCAAGTGGCATTGGTGATTTCCGTTATATTTTGAAATGGAATCAATACAATTCACCATTGCGCCGTAACACGACGTTAGATGATGTTGGTGGTACTGGTTTATATTTGCTAAGCGATTTGAGCTCAGGTGTTACTGGTGAAATTATTCACGTGGATTCTGGCTACCATGTGGTTGGTATGAAAGCCGTAGATGCGCCAGACATTAGCGTTGTTAAAGATTTAGACTAGGAGCTGTAATGATACTTTCCGATAAATGGATTCGCGAGCAAGCAAAAAAAGGAATGATCGATCCTTTTGTTGAAAGCCAAAAGCGTGATGGAATAATTTCTTATGGGTTATCATCGTATGGCTATGATGCAAGGTGCTCACCAGAGTTTAAGATTTTTACTAACGTGAACAATGCGATTGTTGACCCTAAAAATTTCTCTCCATCAAGCTTTGTGGATAGGGAAACAGATGTGTGTATTATTCCGCCAAACAGTTTTGTGCTAGCAAGAACTGTTGAATATTTTCGTATTCCGCGTGATGTACTTGTGATTTGCCTTGGAAAATCAACCTATGCGCGTTGTGGCATTATTGTGAACGTAACGCCGATTGAACCTGAATGGGAAGGCCATGTGACCTTAGAGTTTTCAAATACAACACCACTTCCAGCCAAGATTTATGCAAACGAAGGGGTTTGTCAGTTTTTGTTCTTTAAGGGCGACCAGCCTTGCGAGGTTTCTTACCGTGACCGTGCTGGTAAGTACATGAATCAAACTGGTGTTACATTGCCAAAGATATAAATCATGCCAACAATTCTAAAAATTCAAGGGGGAGCGCCCCTAAAGGGCACAATCGAAATTAGCGGAGCAAAAAACTCTGCTTTGCCTTTAATGGTAGCGTGCCTACTAACCGACAAGCCCTTGACCTTAACTAACGTGCCAAATTTGGCAGATATTCGAACCATTACCCAGGTTTTAGAAGTGCTTGGTGTGACTGCAGAAGTTAACGGCAGCACACGAACCCTAAACGCTGCGAATATAACCTCAACAACTGCACCTTATGATTTGGTTAAAACTATGCGTGCATCTGTGTTGGTATTGGGGCCTTTGGTGGCGCGTTATGGTTTGGCAAAAGTGTCATTACCTGGTGGGTGTGCTTTGGGAGCGCGTGCTGTTGATGTGCATCTAGAAGGTTTACGCGCAATGGGTGCGATTTGTGAATTAGAAGAAGGCTACATTGTGGCTAAAGCACCAAATGGTTTACATGGCGCTAGCTTTACTATGCGTGTTGTGTCAGTTGGAGCAACTGAAAACCTTATGCTTGCAGCTTCCATTGCAAAAGGCCAAACGGTTTTACGTAATGCGGCCCGCGAACCTGAAATTATTGATTTGGCTAATTGCTTAAATGCTATGGGTGCAAATGTGCAAGGGGCAGGGACGGACACCATCACCATTGAAGGTGTGCCATCACTTTATGGTGCTACGCACAAAGTAATGCCTGACCGCCTTGAAACAGGTTCGTATGCGATTGCGTCTTTAATTACGGGCGGTGATATTACCTTAACGAATACGTCATTAGAATATTTACCAATGGTACGTGAGACTTTGGAAAAAGCCGGTGCTGTTTTTGAAGAACAAGCTGATGGTTTTCGTGTCTATCAGAATGGCCCAGTTCATGGAGTTGACGTAATGACAGAGCCTTACCCTGGTTTCGCAACCGATTTGCAGGCTCCGTTCATGGCTTTGATGGGCGTTTGCGAAGGCGCCAGTATGATTACGGAAACCATTTTTGAAAACCGCTTCATGCATGTGCCAGAACTTGCGCGAATGGGTATGAACATTCAAGTGCATGGTGCGTCAGCTATGGTTCGTGGTGTTAAGCATTTAAGTGGCGCACCAGTTATGGCAACTGATATTCGTGGCGGCGTTGGGCTAGTGGTGGCGGCTCTTGCGGCTAAGGGTGAAACAACCATTAGCAGGCTGTATCACCTTGACCGGGGTTATGAAAACTTAGAAGCAAAACTGCAAGCTTGCGGCGCTACAGTTGAGCGTTTGAAAGTTGATGGGTAGGCCTAAACTACTTATCGCTTCCTTGGACAACCACTTCGTTAGGATGGGCAAAGTTCAAAGCTTGGCGAGCTTTTTCTTCTAATAAGTCTACATCTAGGCTGTCAGGTCGCAGCAAATACGCTTCGCGTTCAAGCTGTTCTTTTTCCTGGGTTAAAGCATTTAAAGTGGTTTCTTCCTCTTTTAGCTTTTTGTCTAATCGAATCCAAGCAAGAACACCGCGTTGACCCTGAAAAATATGATATGTAAAATATACCATCATGGCGACAATCACCACTGGGAAAACAATATGCCGAAGTCTGCCATTCATAATTAAACCTTATAACCTATAAAAAGAACTGAGCTTTTGAACCCAATTCTTCTTCAATGCGCAACAATTGATTATATTTAGCCAATCTGTCTGTTCTAGACAAGGACCCAGTTTTAATCTGTCCTGCATTTGTTGCAACGGCGATGTCCGCAATGGTTGTGTCATCTGTTTCACCAGAACGATGAGATAACACTACTCCAAAACCAGAAAGCTGCGCCAATCCAATAGTGCTAAGTGTTTCAGTTAACGTTCCCACTTGGTTTGGCTTAATCAAAATAGCGTTAGCCGCACCACGTTGAATGCCTTCAGCTAAGCGCATAGCATTGGTGACGAATAAATCGTCCCCAACTATTTGTGTGCCAGAAAGGGTTGCTGTAGCTATTTCCCATGCATCCCAATCTTCTTCAGCAAAGCCGTCTTCAATGGAATAAATTGGGTAGTTTTGACATAAATCACTGTAGAATTCTATTAGTCCAGCTGTATCGAAACTTTCGCCTTCGCCTTTAAATACATATTTACCATTTTGGTAAAGTTCGTTCGCGGCTACATCTAACGCTAACATTACCTGTTCACCAGGTTTATAGCCTGCCGCTTCAATTGCCCTTATAATAAGATTAAGCGCATCTTTAGTGTTTTTTAGGTTTGGTGCAAAACCACCTTCATCACCCACGGCCGTAATATGACCTTCTTTTTTCAAAATTGCTTTAAGGTGATGGAAAATTTCTGCGCCCATCCGTAAGCCTTCGCTAAAAGTTGGTGCGCCATAAGGCACAATCATGAATTCTTGAATATCAAGCGGGTTATCAGCGTGCGCCCCGCCGTTAATAATATTCATTAAAGGCATTGGCATACGAAATGCTTGTAGGCCGCCCAGGTAACGATATAAAGGCTGACCAAAGTGGTCTGCAGAAGCTTTTGCGCAAGCCAAGCTCACGCCAAGCATTGCATTTGCACCAAGCACACTCTTGTTTTCTGTGCCATCTAATCCCACAAGAGTAGTGTCAATCAGTTCCTGTTCTGTTGCATCAAGCCCCATTACCGCATCTGCAATTGTTGTATTTACAGTCTCTACGGCTTTTAATACACCTTTGCCTAAGTAACGCTTTGGGTCATTATCACGAATTTCCACTGCTTCAAAACTGCCCGTAGACGCGCCACTTGGAACTGCAGCACGACCAAAAGCGCCGCTTTCCAACATAACATCAACTTCTACGGTTGGGTTTCCCCTAGAATCTAAAATTTCACGGGCTTTAATATCTGCAATACAATTCATGTTTTTAGCTTTTTAAAAATTTTGTTTAGTATGCCGGGTTTGAGTGATGCAAACAATCACATTGATTTACTTGCGATAATAATGGTATTTTGTTTTTTGTTCCCATGGGTCGCCTTTGTAGTTGTTTTTCAAAACGACAAACACTTGTTTAGATTCTACGGGGGCTATGTCAAATTTTGACATTAACACGCACCAATGGAGAAACTCAGGAATAAAAGGATCGTTTGGATGAGTTTTTTGCCAATCCAAAGCAACACGACAAAGGTATTCCGTACGATTTGAAACGGCTTTTTTTAATGCAAGCCATTCTTCTTGTGCATTTTTTATGATGTCATTACCGAGATATTGTAAGTGATTTACATCATCATCTTCTAATAATCGATTGTCCCACCAATTATCATTTAACCCATCAAGATCAAGTTTTTTCGACACATCAATTGATTCAGGTCGATAGGATTTTGGATAAATAAATAAGCAAAAGCCAGGGTGACTTGCTATTAGGTGAGCACAAAGAGCATGCGATCGATCATCATTAGTCTCTGAGATAAATTCATCAAAAATTGAATGATACTGCTTGTTGAGTGTCGTTAATTTAGTTGCTGTTTCTTTTGCTAAGGGTATTTTTTGCAATAGAACGGCTTTTAAAAAAGCAGAAATTAATATTCGTTCCTTTAACCAATTTGGCAGATTTGCATTTTCTGATCCCTTAATAAGATCTGTAACCGCGAAATATTTGAGTTTCTGCACATGTTCCCAATCAAAATCTTTTTCAAGTTCTTGTCCAAAATTTTCAGTAATATAAAAAGGTACGAGCTGTTGACAACTGCTCTCCTCAACATTATTTATATCTACTGGTGTTTGCACAATTGCTTCGAAAAAGTCTGAAACTGATTCTGCTATTGATGCTTTAAGGTCCATAAACCTATTTTTGGTAGCTAAATTAAGGTCTTTTTGGCTTAAAACATGATCAATGTTTTTTAAAACATCTTCTTTTTGACCACATTTAATTTGAAGTGCTGATGCATAATACATAACGCTTTCAAATGCTAAATCATCAACCGAAATTTTTTGTGCTTCTGAAATAAGCTGATCTAATATTGATTTGTCAGTGTTTTGATTGGCCGCGCTTAAACTGGCAATTAACCATAAAACGTTTTTTGTTTCTGTCCATTTTGCAAATGCACCTGTTGACGACGTTCTAAACATCGTCACCCATTTGGTGAATTCATGTTCGATTCCATCAAAGTTAGTTGCTAAAAATACAAAATATAAATCGTTCATAGTTTGGGCAGTTAGTTCATCCGCATTGTCTAAAAACTTGTCTAATAACTGTGTCAGCAGAAGATTTCTGTCTGTTTTGTAAAGAACTTGTGTTTGTAAATCTGAAATTGCTTTTTGGAAAGGTGATTTTTTGATTATGTCAGCTTCATTTTTCAGTTTATCAAAAAAAGATGCGGCATCTTTATCATGTACCAAAATATTACAACACATACTTCTAAAGCATAGGTAATAGGCTATACACTTGTGCTCAGATTGTTCATCTTTAGCAATTACTTCAAATAATTCGGCTGCTTTTTCAAATTTACCTGCATAAAAATAGCTGCTAGCCACTTGATAATCTAATTCTTTTTCAAGTCCGCTTTCCTGGTATTTTTCTGGAAGAATCAAAGTGTTATGTGTGCAATTTTCAAAAACCTTTCGTTGGTTTGAAACCCACTGCTTAACAACTGAATGGTCGCTTCCAAATTTTTGTTCAAGCTTTTCGAACCGTTCTACGGCATATCGGCACGCATCATTTGACAAAGGTTCGATAAAAATGGTTGTTTCCTTTCCATCTGTTTTAAAGGTAATCCATTTTCCACCTTGAATAACTTTTCTACCTGTTATTTTTTCCCATTTTTTCAAATAAGCAAGACTTTCATCTTTTGTTTGGGATGCGTCCTCAATAAAATTATTGAGTATTTTCTGGGTGGCATCAGAAAATTTGTGTCCCTGTAGTTGATGGTATGCAAACAGCAAATGGGTGGTGTACATATTGGGACGAAGGATTCCAAGCTTACCATTTATGAAGTCAGAATCTTTAATGTAGGGAGATCTATTTGCCGGAAAATCTAAATTGCTAAGCGCCCCATTTTTTTGAGGTTTATCACGGCCATAAAAAATGGGAATGTTTGCTCGATAAGGACCGCACGCGTAAGCAGTTACAAGAATGCCAAAACACCCAATAAGAAAATTCCTAAGTCGTTTTTTCATTTTAGCCCCCACATTTCTTTAACTTTAACCAATCTTTTTCTGACCACGCTTTATTATTGAACAAAAAGACTTTTGCGTTTCTTGTTGGTTTTATAAATGTTCCTTGAACTTCAAACGCAACGTTATTCTGACACTTTTTAACAGGCCACGCCAACGTAGATGAAAAAGAATGCATTATTTTATGTGCATCATCCCCCATGCGATAAAGCATTGGTACGGCATATTCAATATTAAGTGTTTCAATCCAACCATCATCTACACACCAGGAAGCTAAAGCTGTAATGCTAATTTTAAGGTTTGGCATTTGCTTTTTTAAGGAATCAATTAGTTCTTTGTAAGCGCTTCGTTGCGATTTTTTGGCATCAAAATCTAACTGAATTTCATTGTAATTATTACTCTTGATAATACCTAAAAGGTATTGAGTGCATGCTGCAACATTAAGAGATTTAGTCTTATAGGTTTCCAAGCGAAACACGGGCAATATTTTTGCACCTGAACGTGTTTTAAAAGGGTTGCGTCTGGGCTTAAATGAAACGTCATTGCCTACCTGAATAAGTGTCGCAATAAGCGGAGCGACTGTTTGTTCGGAGCTTGCAAATGATAGATCATCCGTCCTTTCCCATGTCCAAAGGTAATATTCAATTTTTGGTTGGTTGAAGTATGCGTATCCACAAAAAATAATTACAAATAGGACGCCAAGTTTTTTAATAATTTTAACTTTCTTGAAAGACCTCTTGAGGTTAATACATAAATAACTTTCCATTCAAGGCAGTAAGTCGAGACAGAAATTCTACTGGATTATTTTTCTCCAATCGGCTACTCAAAATAAAATCTATTAAAAAGTTTCAATGTTCGGATTCAGTGATCGTAGTCGGTATTTAAGTATTGTAGGGTGCCTTAGCTTTGCCTCTGGGCTGTGCTTCGTTTTGTCAGGCAGCACATTGGTAGTGTTTTTAAATGATCAAAAGCTGACCCTTGCACATACTGGCTTGTTTCTTATTGTCCACTTGCCCCATGTGTTCAAATGGGCTGCCGTCCCTTTTATGGAAAAAATAAACCAGGCTGATTACCGACGCAGGTTATTACAAGCAGGGCTTATTTTAAAATGCCTAATTTTAATTGGGTTCGCATTTTCACCAAAACTACCTTGGGCGTGGTTTGGATTGTTACTAGCCCTTCATATGGTAAGCGCTGCCTATGAATGTATATTGTATGTTTCTCAGGTTGTGGGTCTTAACCGTAGCAATTGGGGTTTTGGAGAGGCCGCTGGTGTTACCGGCTACCGCTGTGGAATTTTAGCAGGTGGCGCCGGGGCATTAT
>CAYUNR010000024.1:9916-20225 GCA_964446295.1 uncultured Candidatus Finniella sp.
CGATGATTTGTTCATGGAAAGAAGTTTATATTGTTTTTGCAATTGTCATGCTTATCCCCTTAATTCCGTTGTACTTTACCAAAGTTGCATTTTCACCAAGAGAACGTCCCCTTGTTCTGGGCTACACCCATTATTTAAAGCGTGCTTGGAGCAGTTTAAAAGAAACTCAATCAATCTGGTGGCTTTGCGGCATGATGTTTTTCTATCGCGCCCAAGACGCAATTCAAGGTCAATACACCACCATCTACTTTCTTGATTTAGGCTATGACCGCGGATTAATCTCTTTCGCCTATAAAACATTTGGCATGGGTATGGCAACGCTGGGTGGGTTTTTGGCAGCCTTAATGATTCGCCGCAAAGGCCTTCACCTACCTTTGTGGATTGGTTTGGTCACTCATGCATTATCAACAGTATTTTTATTAACCCTAGGCGCGTTTGATACCTCTGCCGCTGGTCTGTACACTACTGCCATTTTTTATGAATTCACCAAAGGATTATCAATAACTCCAATTCTTTCACTACAAATTATGAGTTGCACTCAAAACTACACCATGATGCAGCTTGCGGCGTTATCATCCGTTGTTGTGTTATCAACCATTATGTTTGGGTCATGCGGTGGCCAACTTATTGAACCACTAGGATGGACCAATTTCTGGATGCTCACAATTTTAGCAAATATTCCAGCTTTGTTGCTGATGTTAAGGGCTCCGAAGTAACAAAAAGTCATTTGAAGAATTTTCTAAGGGAAGATAAACTTCACAACCTTTTCCATAGACGCCCACAGCATATGGTTTTATATTCTTGTTAATACCATAGGTGCAGCACATGTTTGCTTTAATAGATTGTAATAATTTTTTTGTTTCGTGCGAACGGGTTTTTAGACCCGACTTAGAGCATAAGCCCGTTATTGTTTTATCAAGTAACGACGGGTGCGCTATTGCGCGTTCAAACGAAGCAAAGATGCTTGGTATTCCTATGGGTGCTCCGTTATTTGAAATTCGTCATTTAATCAAAGCCTACAATGTAGAAGTGCTTTCATGTAATTTTGAGCTATATGGCGACATGAGCCTTAGGGTAATGAATGTCCTACAGCAACAGTGTGAAAATGTTGAGGTGTATTCAATTGATGAAGCGTTTTTGCATTTTGACAAATCCATAAACTGGGCCCAAGAAGGTGAACAATTACGTAAACAGGTTTTGCAATGCACTGGTATTCCCACTTCAATTGGATTTGCCCCAACTAAAACCCTAGCGAAGCTTGCTAACCTGCAATCAAAAGCCCTGGGTGTTGCGTGTTATATTGATAATACGCCCGCCCATCATGATAGTTTAAAAGCTACTTCCGTTTCTAAAATATGGGGCATTGGTGCCAATTTAAGCAAAAGCCTTAAACAACAAGGCATTTATAGCGCTTATGACCTGATGATAGCTGACCCGAGCTGGGCCAGAAGAAATTATAACGTCGTTGTAGAGCGCATTGTGCGCGAACTTAATGGCCATTCCTGCATGCCTTTAACCTTGGTTCAAGAAGCTAAAAAATCTATTCAAATAACCCGCAGTTTTTTTGAACATGTAAAAGACAAAGATGTGTTAAAACAAGCAGCTGCTCGATATGGATTTCGCTTAAGTGCTAAGTTGCGTGAATCATCACAAAAAACCACCACTCTTTTTGTATATGGGCGCAATTCCCCATTTCGTGGTGAAGCCCCTGTTTTTCATCAACGCACCATTGTGTTGCCTGAACCAACTAACGATACAGCAATTATTATTCAACATGCTCAACAAGCAATTGAAAGTTTTTTTGACCCAACTGTTGCCTATCATAAAATTGGTATTATGGCCGTTAACCTACGTGATGCTACTCAACCAGGCGCACATGCATTATTTGAAGCACCAAAATCAGCTAAAAAACCTGATATTGATAAGGTAATGGATACCTTAAACAAACGTTTTGGCCTTGGCACCGTTCGCCCCCTATCATGCGGAGAAAGCATTGAATGGATGAACAAACGTGACAACAAAACCCCCGCATACACAACTAACTGGAAAACCCTTGTACAGGTGAAAGCAAAGTAAATGTCTGATTCTGATTTCGTTCCTCCTCATCTTTCTAATCTTACGCGCCTTGACCGGTTTTTGCGTCGTCTATATCCAGGCCTTACTCAAGGTGCATTGGAAAAATTACTGCGCAGTAAAAAAATTCTGGTCGATGGTAAACCAGCAAAAAGCAGCACACGTGTTGAGACTGAAGAGCAAATACGCCTTCTGGTTGATTTGAGCCTTTATACGACTCATTCGACAGAACACATAAAAAAAGAGGTGCATGTTAGCGATGAAGACGTGAAATGGATAGAAAGCATCATCATATGGGAAGATGAAAGTCTTATCGCCTTGAACAAACCGCAGGGGTTGGCAGTGCAGGGTGGTACCAATACCAAACGCCATATCGATGCCATTATGAAGGTATACAATCCTGAGGCCCGACTTGTTCACCGCATTGATAAAGACACCAGCGGAGTTTTGGTCATGGCTAAAACTATTCCAATGGCTCAGTATTTGACCCATTTATTTGAACATCAAGGTGTGCAAAAAACCTATCGCGCCATCGTTGAGGGCAACGTACGCCCAGCTCAGGGTATGATTGATTTTCCAATCGGAAAAGAAATGGTTGGAAACAAGGAAAAAATGGTGGTTAATGGCCCCCATGCTAGACCTGCAGAAACTCAATATATGTTGAAAAAGAAACTCGGGGATTTTTCATTGGTTGATTGCTGGCCTAAAAGCGGACGCACCCACCAAATACGTGTTCACCTTAGTGAATCAGGCTGGCCAATTGTCGGCGACTATAAGTATGGCGCTACCATAAAAGGCGAAACCTTGCATTTGCATGCGTATCAACTTGCGTTTGTGCTGCCTGATGGCGGGAAAATGGTAATTACCGCTCCCTTAGCAGAACACATGGTAGCTACAATGCATTATTTCGGTGCTGATCCTGATAAAATTCAGTAATTCTCTCGTCATTAAAACAGCGTAATAATTATCTTTCTTCTTTTTGAATTTTTTTAAATAATTTGATTTGGGATAATAAAGTTTTGCCAGAATCTGAAAAATCATATTTTAGTGACTGCTTAGTTAATAACGTAGTGCCAGGTTAGTGTGGCAGGAAGATAAAGAAGAAAGTTGGAGAAAAAGAATGAATAAAATCACTATTATTTTTTGCTTATGCTTAATCAGATTGTGTGGTGCTGCTGTAGAAAGTGCAGCGCTAGAGACTGTTCCAACAATTAAATCTTTAGGTTTGCGGGTTACTATTACAGAACAACCTATAAATGAACAAGTAATTCGCGGAAAAGCCGCCAACACGCTTTTGGAAATTTATTATCACCTTAATAGGGCAGGAACATTTAGAAAGCCAATGTCTGATGGTGGTTATGAGCTGCCTGTAATTCCCGGGGAGCATTGGGATGTTGTTAGGGCTGGTGATGTGAATTTAGTTCTTGTTCCAAAAATTAATTGTTCAATTGTGGATGCATTGAATGATATTAGAACTGCGTCTGAAGGTACTATTCGAATTGAATGTTATACTGCTTCAGTTATTGCCAAAATAGCGCTGGGAGACTGTTTTTTAGCGCCTGATAGAAAAAACTATAGAAATAGTAGTCAATGTTTCAGAGACAATGCAATTCCAGCTGATAAATTAGACACTGCCCGCTTGGATGTTTTGCGTGAACTATTTTTTGAACGTCCTGAAAAAAGTGTCGGTAGACTGATTGAAACAGGTGATTTTGTGTATTTATTTGGTCACCCAAATTATAAAAACATTGGGCATGGGCCGTATGATGGTGAGAATGTTTATACGGTTGGATATGGGATAGATAATTTACAAAGGTATTTTGGATTCGGCGAAATTTTTAAAACTGGTCCAAAGACAGCAAAACAGATTCAGTGGAACCTTGCAGTTGTGTATGCGGAACAACTGATGAAAATTACCCCTGAACTAGATGATGAAGTGTTTGAGATTGAGAAGGCCTTTCAAGAAATTAGAGCTATTAAATTTATCCATAGGTGTTTTGACATAAAACAAGTAATGGGTATTCGTTAATTTTTGGATAACTTTTTGGGACAGATTGTTGACAGGAAGCTGCACGATTCAGCATGCTTTGAATAGGTCATTTATAAAAAGTACTCAAAGCAATGCAAAATCTTGATTACATTAAATATTTTCCTGTTTTAATCATCGGGATATTTTTAGTTAGTGTAATCTCAACTTCCTTAATTAAGCCGGAAGAATTTAAAAAATCACGAGTGTTTGTTTTTGTGTCAATAATGGCAAGCGTTGCTGTTGTTATTTTAGGATTTAACGTTCTGATATCAACCCTTAGCATGGAACTACAAAAAAACATTACGAAAGCTCAATTTACAAAACTCAATATTGATAAGTCATGGCTTTTTCCTAATCAGCTAATATCTGAAAAAACGCAGGCACGGCCAGAATTCTTAGCGAGTTTGTATTGCAATAATTCTGATTTATTCAAAGCGTCAAAGAACTTGAAAACAAAGAAAACTGTGAATTCAATATTGGGTGAGCAGTATATAGCAATTGTTCTTTTTCAGTGTTGGGAAGACTATTTAACCATGCGTAAGTTTGACGAAACAGGTGATGAAGTTTGGTTAGTGAACTTTTTGCAGTGGGCACAAAGTCCCTATTTAAAAGAGGAATTCGAGAGACTGAAGTATAATTATGCGTCACTTACAATTAAGTTTGGAGAGCTTCTGTTTGAATATAGTGCAACAATTCCAGTGCCTTCAACTGACAGTAAAGTCTACAAGGATGCCGCTATTAAGCTACTAGCAGATGACCGATTAAAAGGTATCTATAAAGAACGCTCACATTTTTAGAAAGAAAAAGTGAGAGGTAGTATGGACAAATCCAGAGAACTACTTATGCTAAGCACTTGTCCCTAGATTTGTCTCATACCTATCTGAATTCAGAAAATTACTACGAAAACTACCTGAAAGTTCTTCTTCGCTTAGACTTTGATGCTTCTTCTTGTTGTTTGCGTTTAGGCGGTTTATTTTCGTCATTTTGTGTTGCTGGCATAGCAATAAACATTTTCTCTAATTTATCAATTCTAGTTAGTCGTTTTGCAATATTTTTTTCTGCTTTTTCTTCTCTTTCGTACAAAGAACATAAAGCATCCTGCACATCGGGTGTTCTTGTCCAAAGTGACTCTTGTACTAATGGATTTGCCCGCCAAAATTGATTGTCTTCTTTTGATTTGCAATCAGAAAATTCAAATTCAGGGTCTGCTCTTAATTCTTCTGTTAGTGTCTCTACCAATCTTTCAAATCTCAAACTTTCTCTTTGCTCTTTTGGAAGCATTCTGGTTAGTTTTAATTCTCTGCTTAACAGGCTTGCATTTTTTAGCTCTAGAGCTATTACTCTTGAAGAAGCAGAGGCTATTTCTTCATTAAAAACCTCATCAATATTATCTTGAACTATAGGTGCAGCAACGTGCTGTCCGATGGACTCTATTAACTCATCAAAAGAAGGGATCTGTGTTTGAGGGGCAGCGGCAGGAAGAGCAGCACACCACCCAGTTGCCGATGTAGCTAATAACGTAGTTAAAAAAATTCTTTTCATAAAGCTTTCTCCTTTAATATAAATATTTAAAATCAAGAATTTAAATTTTATATAGTTATATTATTAGTATTTTCAAGAGCAAAATGAAAAAATCAATTAATGTGTAAAAAAGAATACAAAATTGCAACTTTCTCTATTGATTGATCGTTATGTAAAGAAGCAAAAATTATTTTATCTGAAATTAGAGGTTTATAGTGTCATTGTGATTTTTTTAAGTGTGAGGAAAATTACTATTTCCACTAATTTAAGTTGATTAAGTTAGCATGGCCTAAAATCTAAAAACCGTAATTACAAATCCAATAAAAACCTGCCTGGGTTTTCCAGGCACTCTTTTATTGTAACTAGGAACGTTACCGCGTCTTTGCCATCAACCAAACGGTGGTCGTAAGAAAGCGCTAGGTACATCATGGGGCGAATGACAATTTGACCGTTTACAATAACAGGGCGGTCTTGAATTTTGTGCATTCCTAAAATTGCAGATTGGGGTGGGTTCAAAATTGGTGTGCTTAATAATGAACCAAAGACACCACCGTTTGTAATAGTGAAAGTTCCACCGGTCATTTCTTCAATAGTTAGTTTGCCATCGCGAGCTTTTTGGCCCATGTCTGCAATAGTTTTTTCCACATCAGCAAGGCTTAAGTGATCTGCGTTACGAATGACTGGCACCACTAATCCATTAGGGGTGGAAACGGCAACGCCGATGTCAAAATAGGTTTTTGTAATAATGTCTTGCCCATCAATGCAGCTGTTTAGAATGGGTTGTTCTTTCAATGCTTGCACACATGATTTGACAAAAAACGACATAAACCCAAGTTTTACACCGTGGGATTTTTCGAATTTATCTTTGTATAAAGTGCGCAATTGCATAACGGCGCTCATATCAACTTCATTGAAAGTTGTTAACATGGCGGCGGTGTTTTGGGCGTCTTTCAAGCGTTCTGCAATGCGTTGACGTAGACGGCTCATGGGCACGCGGAGTTCTTCACGGGCGCTGCTAGATGTGGCTTTTGTTTTTTTTGCAGACCTAATGAATTCTTCCACGTTACTTTGGCCGTGTTGTGCAGCTGGCATTTCAGTAGTGGTTGGCTTTTTTTCTTCTTTTTGCGCTGGAGCTACTGGGGTGATTTTTTCAATTTTACCCGCGGTGAACTTCGCTAAAATGGCTCCAATTTTAACTGTGCTTCCTGATTTTGCTAACACTTCAGCAAGTTTACCATCAGCTGGCGCGTACACTTCTAGTGTTACTTTGTCTGTTTCAAGTTCTACTAGAGCAGTATCAGCAGCGACGCTTTCTCCTGGTTTTACAAGCCATTTACCTATAGTTGCCTCATTCACTGATTCGCCTAACGCAGGAACTGTAATGTCGATAGTGCTCATGATTTATAACTCCTGTAACGTTCCAAATAGCGCGGCTTCTACAACTGCAGCTTGCTCTTTTTCATGGATGCCAGCAATACCTGTAGCGGGTGATGCTGCTTCTTTTCGCCCAACATAATGTGGTCGACTGTGTGTGTTTTTTATTTTTTTCAATACTTCTTCTAGGCGGCGATCAAGGAAGCTCCAGGCACCCATGTTACGAGGCTCTTCTTGGCACCAGATAAGTGGTACATTGCCATATTTTTGTAATTCATCAACTAAAGAAGCTTCAGGGAAGGGATAGTACTGTTCAAGTCTTACGATGGCGATGTCGTTTGCTTTTTTTGCTTGGCGTGCTTCAATTAGATCGTAGTAAATTTTGCCACTGCATAAGACGATGCGTGTTGGTTTTTTTGCGTTTTCATCAGCAATGACTCGTTTGAAATAAGTGCCTTCGTCCATATCAGCAAGGACTGATACAGCTAATTTATGTCGCAACAATGATTTTGGTGTCATGATGATTAATGGTTTTCGCCAATTACTGTGGAGTTGACGGCGTATGACATGAAAAAAATTTGCAGGGGTTGTGCAGTTCACAACTTGCAGATTATCTTCGGCGCATAGTTGTAAATAGCGTTCAAGCCTTGCTGAGGAATGTTCTGGCCCTTGACCTTCCATACCATGAGGAAGCAGCATAACCAGTCCCGATAAGCGCAGCCATTTTTTTTCAGCGGAACTAATGAACTGATCAATAATAACTTGGGCACCGTTTGCGAAGTCTCCAAATTGAGCTTCCCACATGACTAGTGCTTCTGGGTTTGCTGTGCTGTATCCGTAATCGAACCCGAGTACTGATGCTTCTGCCAGGGGGCTATCAAGCACTTCAAAATTTGCTTGTTTAACGCCTAAGTTGTTTAGAGGGATATATTGATTTTCATTAACTTGATCAAAAATAACCGCGTGTCGGTGAGAAAATGTTCCGCGGCAAGAGTCTTGGCCTGAAAGGCGTACAGGCTTTCCTTCAGCCAAAAGACTTGCAAAAGCTAAGGATTCCGCGGCTGCCCAATCTAGAGGATCATTATTCTGAAAGGCTTTAGCGCGTTGATCTAATTGGCGTTTGAGCTTTAGGTGGATAGAAAAACCTTCTGGAACGGAACAAAGGGCGAGTCCTAATTTTTTAAGGTTTTCTAGTGAAATACCAGTTTCAGCTTTTTTACTTTTGTCTTTAATAATGCTCCAAGCGCCCTCTAGCCAGTCTAGCTTTTTATCGTTTTGATCTATGCAGGAAGCCGCTTCAAATTCGCTATTTAAAAAGCTTTGAACTTTGCTTTCAATAGTTGTGGCATCGGTAGTGCCTAAAATATTTTGATCTAGCAATTGTTTGGCGTATAAAGCGCGTGTTGTTGGATGCTCTGCAATTGTTTGGTACATAATGGGCTGAGTGAATGATGGTTCATCCATTTCATTGTGACCGTAGCGTCGGTAGCAAATCATGTCGATTACTGCATCTACCCCAAAAGTGCGCACAAATTCTGCAGCTAAACTACTAACCCAGACGACATCTTCAGGAGAATCAGCATTTACATGAAAAATTGGTGCTTGAATGGCTTTTGCAATGTCTGACGAGTAGGGGCTGGAGCGCGAATGTGGCGGAGAGGTTGTAAACCCAATCTGATTGTTAATAATAAAGTGAAGAGTTCCACCTATTTCATAGCCTTCAAGACCACACAGGCCAAGTGATTCTGCCACTAACCCTTGTCCCGCAAAGGCGGCGTCTCCGTGCAATAAAATGCTCGCAACTGTTTTGCGTTCAGTATCATTTTTTTGATCTTGTTTTGATCGTACTTTACCCAGTACAACTGGGTTTACAGCCTCAAGGTGAGACGGATTTGGACTTAATGATAAGTGAAGGCGTTTTCCAGAAATTGTTCGGTCTGAAGAATACCCTAGGTGATATTTAACATCACCAGAGCCCTTATAATTATCCGGGTTTAAGCTTTGCCCTTGGAACTGGGCTAGAATATAGCGAACTGGTTGATGCATAATGTTTGCAAGCACGCTTAAGCGCCCACGGTGTGCCATGCCAAAGCAAACTTCTTCAACACCAAAAGCCTGATACACTTCTAATGCTTGTTCAACACCTGGGATAAGGCTTTCACCGCCTTCTAGTCCAAAACGCTTTGCGCCTGGAAATTTTACGTTTAAGAACTTTTCAAAAAATTCTGCTTGGGTTAATTGCGTTAGGATTTTTTTAGGGTCAATTTTTGGTTTGATCGAATTTTCAATCCGTTCTTGAATCCAGTTTTTTTGAACAGGATCTTGAATGTGCATAAATTCAACACCAATAGTGCTGCAGTAGGTTTTGTGGAGTTTGTCTAGAATGGTTCTTAATGTTGCGCGCTCTAAGCCTAGGACTTTATCTAAGTAAATCGGTCGGTCATAATCACTGGCTGAAAATCCATAATTTTCTGGATTAAGTTCCCAGTGAGTGCCACGTTTTTCAATGCCAAGTGGGTCTAATTTTGCGGCTAAATGACCACGAACACGGTAGGTTCGAATAAGCATTAGGGCGCGTACAGAATCAATAATGGCGCGTTCATCGGGTGAGGCATAAGATGAAATTGGGCCTAAATCACGAAAGACCCGCTGCCATTTTTCATCAATTGCTTCAGGGTTTTTGCTGTATTGCTTGTAGAGCTCGCTTAAATACGCAGCATTATCACCTTGAAGCAGGTCTTCCATTAGGCTGCTCCCATGGCTTTCTTCATTGCATCGCCCATATGAGCTGGGGTAGGGGCTATTTCAATTCCATGGGCTTGCAGGAAAGTAATTTTATCCTGAGCGCTGTCGCCTTTACCTGATGCAATGGCACCAGCATGGCCCATACGACGGCCTACAGGTGCAGTAACACCTGCAATAAATGCCGCGACAGGTTTTTTGATGCCTTTTTTAGCCTGAGACGCTACATATTCTGCAGCTGCTTGTTCGTCTTGCCCGCCAATTTCACCAATCAGCAAAATTCCTTGGGTAGCGTCATCTTTATAAAACATTTCTAAAACGTCAATAAAGTTTAGGCCTTTTACGGGGTCTCCGCCAATGCCAACGCATGTGCTTTGTCCCAGTCCATTTTGTGTGGTTTGGTAAACGGCTTCATAGGTTAATGTACCTGACCTTGAAACAATACCAACCGTTCCATTTTTGTGAATAAATCCTGGCATAATGCCGATTTTGCAAGCATCAGGAGTAATAATTCCAGGACAGTTTGGGCCAATTAAATGGCATTTTTTAGATGCTAATGTTTGTTTTACT
>CAYUNR010000025.1:0-20187 GCA_964446295.1 uncultured Candidatus Finniella sp.
GTATATTTTCATGGATCAAGGTTTAGCTATTTCGGTATTAAGGGAAGCAGTGCTGCTAATCATCAAGCTGAGCCTCCCGATTTTGCTTGTTGCGCTAGTTGTTGGTGTAGTAATTTCTCTGCTTCAAGCACTTACACAAATTCAAGAACAGACTCTAACTTTTGTTCCCAAAATGCTAGCAGTTTTTGGAGTGTTAGTGTTATTGCTACCATTTATGTTGAGTTCCTTGCAGGATTTTGCTGCAGACCTTTTTAATTTAATAGTCATTAAAGAGGTTAGTGTTGCCCTTTGAAGTATGGTTTTCCGATTTTCATCATTTTTTTTTCGTATTTGCTAGAGTCTTTGGTTTAGTAATGGGCATGCCATTTTTAAGTCAGATCGAAGTTTCTAGCAAATTCAGAGCAGTGGCATGTATTGCCCTTACCTTAACGTTCAATCCATTGGTGCCTGATGATTACTTTCCAACAGCACAAACATTCACGTGGGCTTTTTGTCGATTTTTTTCGGAATTCTTAGTTGGATTTTTTTTAGGATTAATAGCTCGGTTTGCTTTAGCTGCAGTTGAATTTGCAGGGCAACTTATTGGTTTTGCTGCAGGAATTTCATCTGCTACCGTTTTTAACCCAAGCCAAGCAAACCATGGATCAGTAGTAAGCGTGTTTTTAACGATGGCAGCTATGACTAGTTTTTTAGTGCTAGATGGCCATCACATGTTGTTTAAAAATTTGATAGGCACCTATTCTAAGCTACCTCCTGAATGGTTTTCTCAGGAATCGCCATTACTAAATGATTTTTTCAAAGGAATTGTTACTTTAAGTGATATGTTGATGAAGGCAGGGTTTCAGTTAAGCATTCCATTTCTTTTGGTCAATACAGTGCTACAATTTGCCTTAGGAGTATTAGGAAAACTGGTGCCTCAAATACAAGTTTTCTTTTTGGGCATGTCATTGCAGATTCTTTTGGGTTGGTTTGTCTTGCTTGTAAGTTTTGGAGCAATGCTTTTGTTTTATGAAAAACTAAACATCTCAGCTTATTCAATAATGGGATTTGAGCATGGCTGATGAATCGCCGGACAAAGAACAAAAAACATTAGACCCTAGCGCTAAACGGTATGAGGATGCCTATAAAAAAGGCCAGGCACCTATTTCAAAAGACTTCAATAATTTTGCTTTTTTAGTCGTATGTTTAGGTGTTTGCGCGTGGATTTTACCATGGTGTCTTCGTCGTACTTTGGATTTTTTAACAAACTTCATTAGTATGTCTTGCGAATTACATGTAGATACGCCTGATAATTTAGGATTTTTATTAAAAAACGTCTTATTAAAAATGGCTGAGGTTCTTTGGGTTCCATTTTTTGCTCTTATGCTCGCAGCAATTGTCGTAGGATTAAGCCAAAGCTATAAAGCGATTTCTACAAAAAGCATTCAACCTAAAGCATCTCATATTTCATTAATGAAGGGTCTGCAGCGTATTTTTAGCAAACAATCAGTAGTAGAGACATTAAAATCAACGATTAAGTTAATTTTCTTGGGGACGCTGTTCTATTTTATCTTTGAAGATCACGTGACAAGGCTAACTGTTTGGCTTTGGGCTAGCCCCATTGAGTACCTTGTTACACTTAATCAAATAATCATAAAGTATTTAAGCGTTATTTTAATTGCCTATGCGTTTGTAAGTGGGTTTGACTTTTGGTATCAGCGTCATGTTTTTAAGGAAAACCTTAAAATGACTGTCCAAGAACAGCGTGACGAGCATAAAGAACAAGAAGGAGACCCTAAAGTTCGCTCGAGAATTCGTGAAATGCAACGTGAGCGCTCACGCACAAGAATGCTTGGAAATATTCCTCAAGCTACTGTAGTCGTTACAAACCCAACCCACTTTTCTGTTGCATTACGGTGGGAAGAAGATAGCATGGATGCTCCTGTCGTAATCGCCAAAGGAGCTGATGTTCTTGCCTTTAAAATTCGAGAACTTGCAAAAGAACATAAGGTTCCAATTATTGAAAATGCTCCTGTTGCACGCTCCCTATACGATAGCGTTAACTTAGATCAACAAATCCCACCAGAATATTACAAGGTTGTTGCAGAGGTTATTCGTACAGCGATGCGCATCCGTAGTCATCAGTTTTAGAAATCTAAAAACATAAAATATCAAAAAAATAGCTTTGATTATGCTGGCTTCGCCGGCAGAACATTAAAAATATTAATGCAGCAAACGTCTCGAAAATGCCACAGTACAAAACAAAAAATTATGCTTAATTTTAAATATACTAGCCTAATAGAAACTATGCTGTATATTGCTACTATAGGGTACAGTATGTAATGACTGTAAAATTTAACATGGAGTTTTTTGAGTTATGAAAGAATTATTAAAATTATTGAGCATTGCGTTAGCAATTTCAACATCTGCAACGTATGCGGTGATATCTAGTGGACATAAGGCTGATGCTGCAAACTCAACTGAAGGTAAAGTTGCAGATGCTGATGTAAAAGCTAAGCATGCTGATGATAAAGCCAATCACGAAGCAGCTGATGCAGACGCAAAAGGCGATGCCGATGCAAAAGCAGAAAAGAAAACAGAGCACAAAGCAGATGATGCCGATGCAAAAACTGATGCTGATGCTGATACAGATGCAAAAGCAGCAAAGAAAGCAAAACACAAGAATGCGGACGCGAAGAAAGCTAAGCACAAGGATGCAGCAACACATGCTGATGCGGACAGCAAGGCTACAGACGCAAAAACTGAAGACAACGCTGAACACAAAGCTACTGATGCTGACGGAAAAGCTGAGCACAAAGACACAGCAACACATGCAGATGCGCACGCTACTCATCATCATGTTGGCCGCAAAGCTGCAAACGATATAACTGCTCGTTTGAATGCTATGCATACGCCATACACTCCATTAACAACTCTTCCTGATGCACCATGTTGTGCAGAAAAGAAAAGTTCTGCAAAAGCTGCTGCTTAACACAAAGCTAGCAAGTAAAAAGAGGAAGGAGGCCCTTGGGCCTCTTTTTTTTATATGAATTTTCTTCAAGAATATGTTCAACATGAATTAGGCTGGCATTCAAGAGATGTTAAAAAAGCTTATCAAGCATTACAGAGTGGCTACAGAGCTGGAGAGTGTGTTGGATATGCAAATATTGAGCAAGTTCAAGCCTATGTCTTCACCAGATTTCCAGCGACCTACCAAGTTTGCTTAAAGCTTATAGGTAAGTATTTTAACGATCTAAAAATTCATTCCGTTTTAGACTGGGGTTGTGGCATTGGCACAGCATCGCTCGCATTAAGTCAACATTTTGAAAATTTAGAATATTATTTAGTTGAACAAGACAAACAAGCCAAAACTTACGCGATAGAATTCCTAACACATTTTTTCCCCAATAATATTGTGCACCACGAAAAAATATCAAAAAATGTTGATTTATCCGTATTTAGCTATTCCCTGGGTGAAGTGCAAAATTGGCAAAAAACTCTTGATAGTATTTGGGATAAAACAAAATATTTGTTGATTATAGAACCTGGAACAACGGTTCATTTTAAGCGATTGATGATAATTAGAGACTATATGTTAGCTAAAGGGGCTAAACTTTGGGGGCCGTGCTGCCATACAAAGCTATGCCCGTTACAAGATAATGACTGGTGTCATTTTGCGGTTAATGTGCCCAGATCAAAAGAACATCGCATGCTTAAGGGTGGTGAACGAGGATTTGAACAAGAAGCTTACAGTTATCTACTTTTCGCAAAAGAACCAAGAGAAGTTGATTTTGGTCGAGTAGTTGCCGCCCCAAGGCTTCATGGAGGCCATATAGATTTAAAAATTTGTACTAATAATGGAGCCATTAGTACACCAACTGTTGGACGCAGTTCTGGCAATTACAAGACGCTAAAAAAATGTGTGTGGGGAGATAGCCTTACCCATGAATTGCTTTAGAAACACCTGCCCAAGCAGCTTCTTTAATAGCTTCACTATGAGTTGGGTGCGCATGACAAGTGCGGGCAATATCTTCAACTGTTGCGTGCATGCTCATAGCTTGAGCTACCTGAGAAATCATCGTTCCGGCGCAACTACCTATAATATGAGCACCTAACACAAGCCCTGTTTCTTGGTGGCTTAGCAACTTTACAAAACCTTCTGTTTCATGAACTGCTTTTGCTCGGCTATTTGCAGAGAAGGGAAACTTACTAACTTTGTAAGGAATGTTAGCTGCTTGTAACTGAGGCTCAATGAAGCCAACACTTGCGACTTCTGGCTGCGTATACACCACCGCAGGAATAACGTTGTAGTCAACACATGAATCTATGTCTGATAACAGCTCAGCAAGAGCGACCGCTTCCTCTTCAGCTTTGTGGGCAAGCATCGGCCCCTCTACAATATCACCAATGGCGTAAATACCCTTAATGGTGGTTTCAAAGCGGGTATTAATTTTGATATAACCCTGCGCTGTCGTTTCAATTCCAATTTTTTCAAGGTTAAGCCCTATTGTATTTGGCACACGGCCTACCGAAACTAATATTTTATCTACAGTCAAAGTTTCTGTGCCATCACTAGCTTCTAACAACAACTCAGCTCTAGCTTTTTCAGTTTTAATTGCTTTAATTTTTGCACCCAAGTGAAATGCAAATCCTTGCTTTTCGAGAATTGTGTGTAGTGCTTGGCTTAAATCTGGGTCAAGCCCTGGAGCAATACGATCAAGGGTTTCAATCACATGAATTTTTGACCCCAACCTGCCCCAGACTGAACCTAACTCCAGGCCAATATACCCGCCACCAATAATAGCAATAGTTTTAGGAACATGATCTAAATCAAGAGCGTCAGTCGAAGATAAAACAATCGATTTATCTATCGGAATATTTGGCAATGATCTTGGTATTGAGCCTGTCGCAACGACAATGGCATCAGCATTTAAAATTTCGTCACCGGCTTTAATTTGATTTTTACTAACTATTTGAGCTGCAGCATTAATAAAACGGATATTATTTTTTTTAAACAAAAACTGAATACCTTGACCAAGCTCGTCTAGCACTTGATTTTTTTGAGATTGTAATTGTTTGATATCAATAGCTAGCTCTTTGACCGAAATTCCAAGCTTTTTAAACTTATGGCCTGCTTTGTAATACTCATGGGATGCATGCAAAAGGTTTTTGGAAGGAATACACCCCATGTTTAGGCAAGTTCCGCCGGGACGCTTCATTGAGTCGATAATAGTAACTGTATTGCCAAGCTGTGCAGCACGAATAGCACACACATATCCACCGGGACCAGCACCAATAATGACAATATTTTTAGCCATAGACGCTCCCTAAAAGTTAATTTTGTTGGCGAAAAACTTCATACAATGCAACAGCAGCTGCGTTAGAAACGTTAAGCGTTTGGAAATTTTTAGAGGTTGGAAGCTGAAGAGTTTGGTCACAATTCTTCATAGTTAAAGACCGCATGCCATCACCTTCATTACCAAAAACCAATGCGGTTTTTTTGGCAAAAGAAAAATTTTGAAGGTTATCTTTTGCGTGCTCAGAAAAGCCATACATCCAAAAACCAAGCTCTTTTAGCTCAGCAATTGATGTTGCAAGATTTTTGACTTCAATCCGTGGTACTACCTCTAGTGCACCTGAAGCTGCTTTTGCTAATACTCCAGATTCTGGTGCGCTATTGCGTTCTGTCGTAATAACACCTACAGCACCAAAAACTGCACATGATCTCCAGATAGCTCCCATGTTATGTGGATCAGTAATTTGATCCAAAATAACAACTAACATAGGGGCATCTTCTTCAAGAATTGAAATATCTTCCGGGATCAGTTCGTGAACACACATTGCAATTCCTTGATGCACTGCTTCTTTACCAACTTTTTGTTCTATAATTTTAACATCCACAACTTCAAAAGGAATTTTCTTAGTTAGTTGTAATTTTTTAGGGTCTTGTCGTCTGTCTAAAAGAATTTTTTCAATTTTTCTAGACTGGTTACTCAGTGCCGCATTGCAAGCATGCCAGCCATACATCCAATAGGTCATGCAGCTTCACCCAATAAAGCACGAATAGGCGCAAAGCTTTTTCGATGATGAGGCGTTGCTCCATAATTTCTCAAAGCATCTTGGTGAATGGAAGTTCCGTAGCCAGCGTTTTTTGACCAGCAGTAAACAGGATATTTTTTTGAAAGCTCAGTCATAATACGGTCTCGAGTAACTTTTGCAATAATAGATGCAGCAGAAATGCTTAGTGATAAACTATCGCCTTTAACAATCATTGTGAAGGGAATGTTGATTGAAGGTTTGCGAATTCCATCAATCAGTACATGTTCTGGTTGAATAGGTAGTGCAGCGATAGCCCTCTCCACACTCAGTCTTGTTGCGTTTCCAATATTCAGGCTGTCAATTTCTTCAACAGAAGCTGAACCAACTCCATAAACAAGAGAAGCAGAATTTGTTAGCATTTCAAAGCATTGTTCACGTTTTTTGGTAGTTAATTTTTTTGAATCATTTAGGCCTGCCCACAAACCTTGGTTGTATTCAAAAAACATCACAGCGGCAGCAACAACTGGACCAGCCCAAGGGCCGCATCCAGCTTCATCAACACCAGCTACCTTTTGAGATATAATTTTTTGTTCAAAAGAAAAATCAGGCATCTTCATCTTTGTGTTTAATATTTTTTTCTTCTTCACGCCACTCCTTTGCAGCACGTTTCCATATCAACTTTAGAACATGACTCCCTGGCATGCTAATCCATGCAACAATATCTCGGATAGATATTTTTGATTCATCGGTTATATTTTTTAAGTGTCGCGCCAGAGTCATCCACAATGGACTAAACAGTAAAGAAAGAGCCGTTAGTGATAAAATTAGCTTCTCACCATACTCATCAATAATTTTAGATTCATGACCAACAGAAGCCATCAAGAAGGCAAATTCACCTATTTGAGCAAGAACAACTCCAACCAAAAAAGCTTCGGACCAAGGAATTTGCAAAAAACGTAATATTAAAATATTAATTGCAGATTTTCCAACCGTTATTAAAAGTAATAATAATATAAAGGTAGCTAAGTTTGTGTAGATAAACCCAACATCCATCAATATTCCAATTGACAAGAAAAACACCATAATCAACGTACTTTGGATTGGTTTAACTGTATCTAAAACAGCGCTTCGTTCGTGAGTGTTTCCTATTGTCAGCCCAGCCAAAAAAGCACCGTATGCAGCCGATAGACCAATTAATCCAGAAATAGCAGCTGCAGCGAAACAAAATGCAAGACTCACTAAAGGAAGCAAGTCCTTTTGACGAATTACATCAGCTAAAAACCCAATTCGTACTCGTTGTTTTTGACTAAGGTAATAAATAAGCCCAGCTATAATTCCAACAGCTAGCAGCAGTTTTGCAAACAACCCTAAAATTGACAAGTCGCTATGAAAGTTACGTAAAATAAGGATCATTGGTACGATAGCAAAGTCTTGAGCTATCAATACCCCAATGCTTATTTGTCCGATTTCAGTGTTCACTTCACCGATTGTATCTAGCATTTTAACGGCAACTGCAGTTGATGAAATAGCTGTAATAAATCCTAAAAGTATTGCTAAACCATTACTCCATCCTAAAAAGAAAGAAATGCTCCAAGTAACACCTGTGCAAATAAGAATTTGCAAAAGTGTTGCCAGAGACGTTACAAGCCATACCTTCTTAAAGGTGCGCAAGTTTAGTTCGATGCCAATGACAAAAAGTAAGAGTAAAACGCCCATTTCGGCAAGAATGCTAACTTGATCACGAGATTCAACAAAAGCTAAACCGGAGGGGCCCAGTATCAGCCCAGCAATTATGTAGCCTAATATAGGAGGCTGTTTTAAGCGAGTCATGCCCAATCCAAAGACCAAGGCCACCAAAATTACCAAGGCTATGTTGGTTATACTGAATTCACCGTGCATTGATAGCCTCCTTTTGCATTATAGAGTAGCCAATTGTCTTCACTAAACACAAGGAAAAGTCAGTAAAATTCTCAAATAAAAGTATAAATTTGCATTTTATTCGCCAGACGGGCCACAAAACTAATTTTTATGAAATTAATTATTAAATTTTGGAACAAATTATATTTACCATTAAAAAAACAATCTTTTACCCTTGAGACGCTTCTGCTTGTCACGTATCCTACCGTTGATGTCAAAACCTAGAGGTTAAAATGCTTACAGTAAACGCTAAAATTCCTGAAATGCTAGTACAGGTTGTTACACTTGATGGAAAAAAAGAAATGAATACAACTGAGTTGTTTAAGGAAAAAACTATTTTATTTGGCCTTCCTGGGGCATTCACTCCAATCTGTTCTCAAGTACAGTTACCTGATTTTGCAAAACAAGAACAAGCCTTACGAACAAAAGGCTATAAAAATATTATTTGTATGGCTGTTAATGACGCTTTTGTAATGCAATCATGGAAAGAGAAAGTTGCTCCAGATGCCAATATTATTATGTTAGCTGATGGAAGCTGCGCGCTAACTAAAGCACTAGGTTTGGAATTAGACCTTCAAGAAAAACACATGGGCGTTCGCTGCACAAGGTTTTTACTGGTTGTAGAAAATAGTTTAGTTTTGAAAATAAATATCGAAGGAAATCCAGGCGTTTGCTCTGTCAGTAGCGTAAACTCTTTATTGTAAATAAGCTAAGCGTATTTGATATTTGCGTCTTGTACGCTTAGTTTAACTTTGCTATGTTCTCCTCACTGCGGTCGTGGTGGAATTGGTAGACACGCAGCGTTGAGGTCGCTGTGGAGAAATCCGTGGAAGTTCGAGTCTTCTCGACCGCACCATATCTAACGTTCACATTTAATCCTCTTCGTCATAATCCTCTTCATGGACAGAAGGAGTTACAACAGCCGTTTCTGCATTATTTTGCACATAACGCTCATCTCTATCGTTATTTTGATAATCAAGGATGCTAACTGGTCCATGAGGCATTAATGTTGAGATAGCATGTTTATAAATAAGCTGTGCATGGCCTTCTCGACGCAATAAAATTGTATTCGTATCGAACCAAGTAATATTCCCCTGCAATTTCACTCCATTTACTAAAAAAACAGTGAGTGGGGTTTTATTTTTTCGAATATGATTTAAAAAAGCATCTTGAACATTGACTGATTTTTCATGAGACATTTGTCTCTCCTTAATTATTTTATTCGTCTGATTGTAATCCTTAGTGAAAACTCCTGGCAATGGCTGGAAGAAGTTTTCTAAGTTTTACGCCCTATCTTGTTAACAAATTATAAATTTAGTGCTTTTTTTTGCAATTCAAATAGTTCTGAAGCTCCTTTTTGTGCAAGCGTTAACATATCCATAAACTGCTGTTGATCGAATGGATTTTTTTCGGCGCACGCTTGAACTTCAATGATTTTTCCACTTGCGGTTAAAACAAAATTTGCATCCACATCAGCAGAAGAATCTTCGACATAATTCAGGTCTAATAAAGCTTTCTTGTCATGTATTCCACAAGAAATAGCAGCAACTTGGTCGGTAAATGGCATTGATGATATTTGTTTTTTATTAACCAACCTTTGCATGGCTTGATAAAGTGCAACGTATGCCCCAGTGATGCTTGCTGTACGGGTGCCACCATCTGCTTGCAACACGTCGCAATCTATTTTAATTTGTCGTTCTCCTAATGCTTTAAGGTCAACAATTGCGCGAAGACTTCGCCCAATGAGTCGTTGAATTTCTTGTGTGCGTCCGGATTGTTTACCCTTTGCAGCTTCTCGGTCAATTCTGTCTTGTGTAGAACAAGGGAGCATGCCGTATTCTGCGGTAATCCAACCTGTTTTTGTATTTTTTAAAAAATGGGGTACTTTTTCTTCTATTGTAGCTGTGCACAGCACGTGAGTATCTCCAAATTTTACAAAACAGGAACCATGAGCAAATTTTGCAAAGCCAGGACCCAAGAAGACAGGGCGAAGTTCATTAGGATTACGTTTATCAATGCGAGTCATAATTTGTATAATTTAATTTTTTACAGACTACCTGCAAAAATCAAACATTAGAATAGCAAAAATGCCCTTCCGAAGAAGAGCACCTTGCTATGCATTAAGAAATGTTAGTAATAATTAGCCGGCAGCTTGTACAGGAGGAGAGACTACAGGCGTCTCTGCTGCTGGCTTAACGTCGTCAGTTGTTTTTTCTTTTGCAGCCTTCCTTGCCGCTGTTTTGTCAGCGCCTGCAGCTTTTCGTTTTGCAATTTCTTCTTCGCTCAATTTTACTTTTTCTTTTTTAGCAGGAGCCGGAACTGCTGCATGTTCTACAGGAGCTGCGTGTTCTGCCGCTGGAGCAGCTGACACAACATTACTTTCTGTATGAGCTGAATCAATCTTTGAACCATCTGGGGTCCCTTGAACAATCAAAGCTTCTACAGAAGCTGTTGCGTGTTCTACAGAAGCTGTATGTTCTGCAGGAGCTACTGCGTCGTGAGCTGGGGCTGCTGCGTCATGGTGTTCTGCCACTGGAGCTGCTGCATCGTGATGTTCTGCTGCTGGAGCCGCTGCGTCATGAGCTGGAGCTACTGCATCGTGATGTTCTGCCACTGGAGCTACTGCTGGAGCCGCTGCGTCATGGTGTTCTGCCACTGGAGCTGCTGCGTCAGTAAGTTTCGGAGAAACAACAATTTTTGCTGCAGCATATTTTTCACCATTTGCGGCAGCTGCTGCAACAGCGGCAGCGACAGCTGCTTTGTTGAATTCATTATTTTGAGTATCAGAAAGTGAAATTGTTGGCTTACCATCCACTAACTT
Source organism: uncultured Candidatus Finniella sp. (assembly GCA_964446295.1). GTDB lineage: Bacteria > Pseudomonadota > Alphaproteobacteria > Paracaedibacterales > CAITNM01 > CAITNM01. The sequence continues at coordinate 10,757 of CAYUNR010000025.1, forward strand.
CATAACAATTACTGCATAAGTTGGCTTAGGATCTTCCACTGCTGCCACGGGAGCAGTGCCTTCCACTGCTGGAGCAGTTGCCACTTCATGAGGAACTTCGTTTACAGCTTCAATTTCTGCTGGCGCAGGAGCAAGAGCTACTTCTGCTGCTAGTGCTTCACCAACAATAGCTGGTTCAGAAGCAGGTTCGTTTACAGCTGCACTTTCTGCTGGCGCAGGAGCAAGAACTTCTTCTGCTGCTGGCGGTAATTCTTCTGCAACTTGAGAAGGCTCAATTACTGCTGCTTGTTCTTTAGCTGCTTTTCTTGCTGCTGTTTTTCCAGCACCAGCATCTTTTAGTGCTTGAATTTGCTCAGGTGTCAATTTTACTTTTTTGCTTCCCTTTGCTTTTTTGCCAGAAGCAACCGCAACAGGAGCAACCTCCACGGGAGCTGCAACTTCAGCTACAGGAACATCTGCTACTTCAGGCGCAGCTTCCACAGGAACTTCGGCAACTATAGCTGGCGCATTAGCAAGTACTTGATTTATGGCTGCTATTGCATTGCTTTCAGCACTTGCAGTAGGAGCAACATCAATATTCATAACTTTTTCTGGAACAACAGGCGCAAGCACAGCTGCATCTGCTGGAACCATCATCGGTTGAGCAGGTGCTTCAGCAGCCGGAGCCACCATCATCTGTGGTGCTGCAATCATCGGTTGTGCTTCAACTGGAGCAGCTACCATTACTTGAGCTGCTACAGGAGCTTTTGTTTTTTTGCTTCCTTTTGCTTTTTTACCAGCAGGCGCCGCTACTACTTTAGAATCTACTGGAAGAGCCACTACAGACTCCTCAGCAAACAATACTGAATTGCACATTAGTACAGAAGTTGCACCAAGTAACAGTGAATATTTAAATGATTTCATTTGATTAATACCTACATAGATTAATACCTATTATCTGTTTTAAAGCAAAAGTATTAAATAATAGTTAAAGATGAATTCTTTTGTTAAAACTAACAACATTAAAATTTGAATAAAGAACATATATATATTTCTGTATTATTAACAAAATGTAAATTTTTTATGTATAGAATATAATTACCTGATTTTGTGGTTTAATTAATGCTTACAAAAAACACACCTGTTTTCTTAACGCAATTACAAGAAGAGCAACTTATAGAGAACTGGCAAGAATCTTATAAGTTAAAAGATAGCAAAGAGCTTTTATTAGCCTTTAGGCCTCTTATATTAAATGTCGTTAAAAAATATAGACACTATGGTATTTTGCGTGAAGACCTTATTCAGGAAGCATGGTTAGGTTTATGTATTGCATTATACAAATATGATTCAAGCAGAGGCGTGCGCTTTTCTAGTTACGCTAGATGGTGGGTAAACGCAAGCTGCCAAGATTATGTTATGCGCAATTGGTCAATTGTAAGAGTAGGGACAACAACCACACATAAAAAGCTATTCTTTCAATTACGTTACCTTAAACGTAGTCTAGAAAAAATTGACACACAGTATTTCGAACCTCATATAGCAAACACCATTGCAAATAATTTACAAATTTCAGTACGTGAAGTGCAAGCTATGCATGACAAGCTTATTCAAAAAGATAAATGCCTCGATCAAAAAATTCATGCGGACTATGAAGTTACTTTTACCGATATGTTAGTTGATGAGAATGAATTAATTGATTCCATTCTCATTGATGAAGAAGAGCAAAACTCTTACGCTGCTATGTTTAGTAGGTTTCACGAATTTCTAGATACTCGTGAGTTGGATATTTTAATAAAAAGGCGCATAGAAGAGCCGCCTCAAACATTAGAAGATATAAGTATTTGCTACGGAATAACAAAAGAAAGAGTCAGGCAAATAGAAAAACATGCGATAAGAAAACTTAGAAAATCTTTAGTATTTGCAGGGATAAAACACCTAGATCTTTAATTGTGCGGTGAAATTGGAGGCCGGGACCGGAATCGAACCGACATTTAAGGATTTGCAGTCCTCCGCATAACCATTCTGCCACCCGGCCATTATAGCTTTTGTCAAAGCTGTATTCACCCGCCTATAATGAATACACAAATTTACTATTGAAGGTCAAGGGATGCGAGTTCATCGTGTGGATCCTATTCAAGATGCGCGAAGCAATATGGTGCTTGCTCAATTAAAAACAAATGGAGTCTTTGATAAATTAATTCTCAATACACTTGGAAAAATTTCTCGGGAATATTTTGTACCAGTAAACTCTTTATCTATAGCTTATGGAGACAGTCCTGTTTACTGTGACATTCCAGGACGTTATCTTTTTGCACCACAAACCCTTGGAATATTATTGCAGCATTTAAATTTACTGCCTGACGATAAAGTCTTGGTCATTGGTGGAAATTATGGATATACCGCAACAGTCTTGTTTGAAATGAGCTGTAAAGCTTTTGTTATTGAATCACACCCGATATTAGTCGCAAAATGCCGAGAAAAACTAAAAAAATATAATGCAGTTATTGAAAGCGGCCCTCTAAAATTAGGGTTAAGAGAACATGGTCTTTATAAGGCAATAATTGTTGAAATTGGGCTTAACACAGTGCCTGAATCAGTTATTAAACAGCTAGAAGAAAATGGTAGGGTGGCCATATGCCTTACTATGGACGAATTAGATTCAGCAAAAGCCTGTGTTTTTGAAAAAAAAACAAATACACTGCATGAAGTCTTTACAATTGAAGCAAATATGCCGCCATGCACTGAGTTTATTGAACCAGAGGATTTTACATTCTAACCATGCAATCAATTTCAGTGAAAAAATTATATGAGCAATTTGAGCACTTTATCGTCATAGATGTTCGTGAAAAATGGGAATGGTATATTGCCTGCATCTCAGGATCTGTACACATGCCATTAAAGGATCTCCCTGCCAAAATTAGTGAACTTGATCAAAATCGCACAATTGCAGTAATCTGCCACCATGGCTCAAGAAGTGCCAGGGCTACGGCTTTCCTCTTGCAACATGGGTTCGCCACTGTCTACAATGTGGTTGGTGGAATAGATGCATGGGCGAGGGAAGTTGACCCTTCTGTGACTCTTTATTAAACTTCAAGGTAATCATGAAATTTCGTATTATATTTTTAAGCGCTTCACTAGTTTGTGGATCAGCATATGCAATTAATGTAAGGGATGCGCTAACATCAGCCTATCAAAACAATCAAGAGCTTTTAGAAATACGACAAAGAGTCATTGCCTCTCATGAACAAATTGTTCAAGCAAAAAGTGGTTTTCGACCAAGAGTTGCAGCCCAAGCTAAGGGATCTGTCACAAAAGGAAGAAGTAAAATTGATTCAGACAGCTTACATAGAGGAAGCTTATCAAAAAACCAAAGCGGCAGTGTTACCGTTTCGCAGAATATTTTCAATGGGTTTAGTGACGTTGCAAAAGTTTCTAAGGCAGAGCATGACATTTTTAGTGCTTGGGCACAGCTAAAGACACAAGAACAAGAAGTTTTTCTAAAGGTCATAAAAGCTTATTTAGATCTGTATGCAAAATATGCAACTGTTGAAGTTCACAAGGCAAACGTTGTTTCTATGAAAAAAAATTATGAGACAGCTAGCACTAAACGAAACATTGGTGAAGAAACATTAACACAAGAATCAGCAGCAGAAGCCCAATATGCAGACGCACAATCAAGACTTGAAAGCGCATCAGCTGAATTAGAAGCGGCCAAAGCTACTTTTGAACAGTTAACAGGAACTGTTGCACCTGAATATGTTGATCACCCAAAAGAATTGGTAGAAATTCCTGAATCAATGGAATTATTGCAAGAAGTTGCCTTGAGCAATAATCCAAAGATCACTCAAGCTAGAGAAGATATTGGATCTGCAAAGCAGAGTAAAAAAATGGCGACAGGGAAGCTGTTACCGACTGTTGATTTGGAGGCAAGTGGCCAGCGCATCATTGGAGATAAGAAGACTTTTATTAATAGCCTGGATTATAATTCAGGCAGATCAAGAACAACATCTTTTGATAAAAGTATAGGTGTGACACTCACTGTTCCCTTGTATGAACAGGGAGAAAACCGATCACAACGACGCCAAGCTTCAGAAAACGTGATAGCAAACCGCATTCATTTTGAAAAAGTTCGCCAAGAAATTACACAAGCATGTAAGCAAGTGTATAGAGCATACCTTGCAGCAAAAACAAATATGGATAATTCTGCAAAGCAAATACAAGCCCAACAAGTTGCTGTTAATGGCAACATGCAAGAAATGGAAGTCGGTACAAAAATTTTATTTGATGTTTTGCAAGCTCAAACAAAGCTTCTAGAAGCGAAGCTTAATCAGATTGGCACTATACAAAAGTACTACGAAAATCTATATCAAATGCTTTCATTACAAGGAAAACTAACGGCAGAAGGACTAAGCCTTCCAGTTGAAATTTTCCGCATTGAACAAAATTATGAAAATATAAAAAATCACCTCTAATTCAGGCCCGCACATCAACAAAAGCTGAGTGGCACAGTAATTGCATAAATCATTACAACTGAAAGGGTTGTTATGGTTTTTGTTTATATTATTTTGTGTCTGGTGTGCAACTTTAGCATTTATGCTGATGCTGATGAAGAAGCAAGCAAAGCTAAAGAACCACAGACTTTAACGCATAAAGCAATTATACGCACGCCTGCTTCCTCTAATAAAAACCTTAAAGTTCGAATTAAGGACATTGCTCGTTTCGCTGGCATTCGCGACAACCAATTAGTTGGATATGGTTTGGTTGTTGGTTTAAATGGAACCGGTGATACACTTTCAAGCTCTCCCTATACAAAAGAAAGCCTAATAGGGATGCTTGAACGTTTAGGCGTTAACATTCGTGATAACACCCTGCCATCAGGCAAAAATGTGGCAGCTGTCATGGTTACTGCTAAATTACCCCCGTTTGCGCATGCGGGTACAACTATTGATATAGTTGTATCTGCACTTGGTGATGCGAAAGATTTAAATGGCGGCACACTACTAGTAACGCCACTAATGGCAGCTGATGGCGAAGTCTATGCTGTTGGGCAAGGAGAAGTTATTGTATCGGGAACATCTGCTCAAGGGGCTGCAGCATCTCAAGTAACGGGCATTCCAACAACTGCAAAAATTCCAAACGGTGCTATTGTTGAAAAAGAAATAGCTTTCCAATTAACAGATTTAAAAAGTCAAACTTTAAGCCTTAGAAGCCCTGACTTAACAACTGCAAAGCGCATGGCCGAAGCTATAAATGGACATTTTCATCGCACTGTTGCAGCAACTCAAGATTCAGCAAGCATTAACATTGAAATGCCAAGAGGATCATCTGAAAAAATTATTGAAGCAATGACTCAAATTGAACAGTTGGAAATAGAGCCAGACCAAATTGCAAAAGTTATTATTGATCCGTCGGGGGTGATTGTGCTTGGAAATAAAGTGCGCATTAGTGCAGTTGCTTTAACGCACGGCTCTGTCACGGTTCGTATTGCAGAATCTGCTTCTGTTTCGCAACCAAACCCGTTTACTCAGGTGGTTAATCCATTAGCAAATAATCCAGGAGCCCCTATTGGACTTGGAATGGCATTGAACGGGCAGACAACAAGCACAGCTGCTCCTGCAACTGTTGTGCAAACGAGTGGGCAAACTGGAATGGTGCAAGGAAGTTCAAAAATTACCAATATTTCAGCAACAACTACCTCAGCAGATATTGGTAAGGCACTAACTAACCTGCGCCCTAACGCCTCTGCAGCGCAAATAGCGGCAGCTATCGGTGCAATTACTGGCACAAGAGCAGCAGCAGCAGATGCTGCACCTGTTGTTATTGCTGAAGGAGTTACAACTGCTCAAATTATTGCTGCCATATCAATACCCACTGCCACCACCCCGGCACAAATAGCAGCGCTCATAAATGCCATCCCTGCTCCCGCAGTTAATAATACAACAACACAAACACCAACTACTGCTCAGCCACCATCAATGATGAATGCTGCACTTAATACGACTACCCCTTTACAGCAAGCAACTGTTGTTAATGAAACAAAGCTTAAAATTGAAGAACAAAAAGGTAAATTTGCCATTTTAGATGCGGGCGCAGACCTTGAAGAATTAGTAAATGCTTTAAATATCTTGGGAACCTCACCACGGGAAATGGCACAAATTTTGCAAAGTATAAAAGCAGCTGGTGCTCTTCATGCAGAAGTTATAGTGAGTTAAGCCATGATTCAACCAAATGTCGATATTTCTACACTGACTTCGCAATCTGCCCTTAATAAATTGGAATCACTTTCTCGTTCAAAAAGTAATGAAAAAGAAATTGATAAGGTTGCTGGAGAATTCCAGTCTATGTGTTATGCGCATTTAGTAAAAGCTATGTTTGCCACTACAGAAGATAGTGCTTTGTGGGGAGATAGTCATGCTTCAGGAATTTTACGCTCAATGTTTATTGACGCCGTTGCTAATTCTGGTGGAGCCGAGTCGCTCAATATTCGAGCAAGTATTAAGAAAGATTTATACAAAAATATGGGAGTAGAGAATACTCCAGAAATGCTAAATACGAACACAATTACTGATAGTGAAGACTTTCATTTCAACAATCAGGAGTCGGTCAATGTCCTTCTCTAGTATATATGATGATTTTTGTAAAACAGCAGAAAGTTTGCTTCAGATTATGCAAATGGAAGAGCAATATCTAAGAGATACGCGTCTTACCCAGTTAGATTCATTATTACAAAAAAAATCTGAATTATTTAAAAGTAATCAGCATTTAGCAGATCAAATTCTTGATCCCACATGTTGGAAACAATTGGAAAAATCACAGCAACAAAACGTAAGCACTCTCTTAAAAACCATCACAAATGCTATGAAACAAAACGTTGATTTGTTGGATCTTTCAAGTCGTGGAAACAAGAAACTAATGGACTTGTATTTTGATAAAGTGAAATTCAAACCTGCATTTTACACAGCTTTCGGCAAATTGTTTGAAACCTCCTATGCACCCAGTTTGGGTGTGCAGCATATGGTATAGGAGGAAATTATGACTGGTGAGATTTGGGGTTCAGGAGCAGGCTTAGCTTTAGCAGCACTCAGGCAACAAACTAGGGCCATGAAACGTCTAGAGATTGACATGATCTCAATGGAAAAACCTGGCTTCACAAAAACACTTCAAGAATCTTCCATTCATTATGCTAGCGGTAATGCAATTGGCGTTACAGATGGCCCACTTAAAGAAATAACTGATGTTGCCGCAGAAAATCAGCTGCGCAGCATTGCTTCGCAAGTGAATAGAAACGAAGAATTAGCAAAATACGTAAGCAATTTTGAGAATGCTTTTGGGCAAATGGGAGGCAGCAACGCTTTTATAGCTAGTGGAAACAAAGTTGTAACAACCATCAACACAGTATGCAGTCAAGGTGGAGATACGCCGGCAAATAAACGAGCGGTACTTGATGCAATTGCAGACCACACAAGGCAAATAAAAATTGTAGCAGATAAATTACAGAATTTACGTGATGCGGCATCGAAAGAATTATCAGGAGAAATTCCAGAAATTAATAAGTTATTATCTGACATAGCTTCAATAAACGCTAACATGGACGCATCAGGGGCATCTTCAGATTCTAATATTTCATATCTACGACAACGTCGAGCTTTGCTAGATCAGCTAGCAGGATATATGCAAATCAATATAGAAGATAACGCTAATAGTGATTTTTTAGTTTGCACTCCGAAAGGTCGAGTGCTTGTTCAGGGGGCATTAGCTGCTGAATTTATTTATTCCCCTCCTACTGCAATTGATGCATCTCAAACCTTTGGCACTGGAACTATCAGCTTGCAATCAGTAGCTATTGATTCAACAGCTAAAGAAGGCATTCCAGATCCTTTGGCGCCTCCCCATTATTTAGATCGACGCGAAGAAGCTTTCATTTTCGATGTATCTGGAGATTTTTCTGACACGCAAGGTGGCGCAATATCTGGACTTATGGCGTTTTTGCAAGAAGATTCTGTAATATTTGGTCAGGCACTTGATTCTTACGCAGCAGGATTACGAGATTCTTTCAATGCAATTCACAACCTAAGCTCATCAATTCAACCTCGAGCAACATTGCAAGGAAGTATTCCTGGTTATATTGGTGGAGTCAGTCTGTCAGAAGATGTGACAATCTCCGGTGCAGGAACACTTAGAATTGCTGTAATTAACACAACCTCAAATATAGCAACTATGAGTGCCGATATTGATTTAAGCACACTAACATCAGATGTCGGTACTCTGTGTCATTTGATTAATAGTAATTCAACATTAAATGGCCACGTTACCGCAAGTATTGTAAATGGCTCTTTAAGAATTACCACAACAGACCCTGAATGTGGCATAAGCTTAGGAAGTGTTGACGGAGCTGCCTTACCATCAATTTCTGCAGCTGGCTCTTCTGCGTATGGATTCAGTGAGTTTTTTCATTTGAATGATGTAATCACGACAACTCCAGATTTTTGGAGAGGTGGGTCAATAACAGGGTTAGCTTCTTGTCTTAGCGTAAACAGCTCAATGCTAAGTAACCCAGCTTATTTTTCAATTAACAAATTACGTGATGATACGCTAGGAACTACAGCACAAGCAGTGTCTGGTGATCCAAGTGTTGGGCGTGCTCTAAGCGATTTGTTTACACGCTCTAAGATTAGTTTTCAAACGCCTTCAGGCGGAACGATTTCTCAAACACTTGAAGCTTTTTCTTCAGGTTTAGTCAAACAAGTCGCGAATGAAGCTAGTAATTTGCAAGAAGAAAAAGAAGCGCAAACAGAAGCATACAAACAACAAGAAACACTATTTTCACAAGCATATGGGATGGATGAGCAAGAAATAGCTATTCGTTCAATGCAAATTTCAAAAAGCCAGGATTTGTATTTTTCTTTTCTTAATAACTACTGGCGAATGATGAGTCGTGTCGCGGAGATGGGGCAATGATCATTAACTGCGTAAAAAAAATCCATAACAGCACAAGGAATTTTATATGAGCATAAATAGTTTAGATGCTATGGCAAGTAGATTAAGAGATACACACAGAATGAGTTTGAAGCATAGCGAAAGGCTTGCATCTGGAGGAACAGAAGCACCTTGGTCTAGCAAAACCACCTCTCAAATTGATGTCAGTATTTCAACTACAAACAAAATTGAACGTATGGAAGGGTTTGAAAAAGCCAATGCTCTTGTAGAAAGTCGCTTGAAAACTCAACTTCTTGCTTTAGATGATTTCATAAAATTGGCAAAAAGAATACAAACTGAATTTATGCCCGGAAGTCATACAATGGGCGGCGTAAAACCAGGATTAGCTGCAATTCAAGCAGATATAAAAAATAGCTTTCAGTCCATTGGCAACAGAATAAATTCAGTATCCGGAGAATATGCCATGGGAGGCATAGCAACTCAAAACCAGCCCATGAAAAATGTTACAGCTTTTG
>CAYUNR010000026.1:0-20135 GCA_964446295.1 uncultured Candidatus Finniella sp.
TCGCGAAGGTGGACGTACTGTCGGTGCTGGTGTCGTTGCTAAAATTCAAAAATAATTGGATCTCAGCGTAAGTTGAGAGATGAAAAATTATGAAACCCCTATTAGCTTATGCTAGTAGGGGTTTTTGTATTAAGAGCTAATTGAAAATATTTAAAAGTGCATGAAAAATATGAAAAGGGTCTGTCACACTATAAAATTCATGTCGAAAATGCATAATGCTGTATGCGAATAAAGCACCACTCAACCCAATTCCCGCAATACCAAGCAGAAAGCTTAAAAATAGAACTACTCTAGGCATTGAATTTTGGGTCCAAGTAATAAAATGAAAAAAGATACGGCACAGAACGCTCACCAAAAAACACATAAAAAAGGATCAAGAGTTTTTTGAAAAACTTGAATATCAATTTTTAAAAAGGAATTTAATGGTAACGACACAGAAAAAATGATTAACGATAGACTGAGAGCCATCATAACAACACAAAGCGTAGCGAAAAGCGATAAAACTCCTAATAAAAAATTTGCCATCTCTGTGCTTAAAATAATTGGTAGTCTTTTTGCTTCATCATCCATTATTTAGCCACCGTATATCAATAAAGAAAGCGTACAATGAACTTTTTAATATCAAGTTAATTTGTGTATTTTGTTATTTTCTGTTTGCAAAAATTTTCTGACATTGACCAATGAAATTATTAAGTCGCTGTTGAAGAATTTCTCCAGCAGAACGATGCAACGCCAAAACTCTGTAACTAGATGGTTTTGGTTGCCATTCAACTGGGTGCAAATTCATTTTAAGTGCTAAAAAATCTGGAAGAAAGCCAACTTCATTTGAACATGCGCATATGTCTGCAATTAAAGACCAGCTTGGAATTCGTGCTTTAATTTCTAAGCGATTTTTATAAAGATGTTCCCATCGTTGTATAAGGCTTAAAACTTCCACTTGATTTTCTGGCAAAATAACAGGCCCTGTAGGCGTGTTCGCAGATGTAGAGTACAGCTGAAAAAATCCTACCCCTACTTCTGCAGATGTCGCTTCTTCCCAAGGTGCGTTATCTGGCACAAGTGCAATATCTGCTTCGTCCCTTAGAACTGCGCCGTAAGCACGATCAGGGCACATTATGGACAAAAGTGCTATGGCATGAGTGGTCGCAAGGCGAATAGGTCTAGGACTGTCTATTGCAATAGAATCTCGAAATTTTTTCAACCACTCTTCGGCTTTAGGGGCAAGGGTAGAGCCCTCGTGAGTTAAGCGGAAGCATCTTTTTTCATGAGTGCACATTTTTCGATATTGCATATTAATTATATCGACAATACAAAAAAATCAGTAATGTAATATGACGACTCTATTATGAAACTAAAAAGCAAAGCAGCAGTAATGAAAACTCAAGAGAAGATTCTTCAATTTTTTATTCGTATATGTCGTTTTAATTTTGGCAAATTTGAAAAAGAAGAATTCAAAAAGTTCTTACGAATGGGAAGTATTTTTGCGCTTATTATTGGGGTGTACTGGACCCTTCGTCCTTTAAAAGATGCTATTTTTATGCAATTGGTCGATAAAATGTATCTGCCATACGCAAAAACTATTTCAGTATTGGCATTGCTGCCACTAGTGATGTTTTATACAAAATTATTAGGAAGAACATCGCGGGAAAAAATGTTTGTCATATTGCCAGCTTTTTATGGCATTAGTACTCTATGTTTTAGCATTTTTATTGGCATCGCACAGGCTGCTCCTGAAGAAATAGCTGCTCGCTCATTGGTTCTTTTTTTTGCTACTCAGGCGCTAGGGTATATTTGGTATATGTTTGTTGAAAGCTTTGGCTCACTTGTTGTTGCATTATTTTGGGCTTTTGCAACTGACACAACCGAAGCTCCTTCAGCAAAAAGAGGCTTCCCATTAGTTGTCGCAATTGGTCAAATGGGTGGAATTCTTTTTCCTTATACAATTGGAGGCCTTCCTCATCGGCTTGGGCTAGAAACTGACACTCTATCCATGGCTATTCTTGGGGGGCTATGCCTTACAATTATTCCATTAGTTAAATACTTTTTAAAATCAACGCCCAGTAATCTTTTGACCTCATTCGGTGAAAATACTAAAAAAGAAGAAAAAAATCACGAACCAGGTTTCTTCGAAGGCTTGAAATTAATGCTGGCTCACCGTTATTTGGTTTGTATTTTTGCGGCAAATTTTATTTATGAACTGATTGTTACCATCTTTGATTTTAATTTTAAGCTAGCCGCTGGTACAGCTTATACAGGCGTGGCGCTTAGTAGTTACCTAAGTCTTTATGCATCAAGCGTGAATACTGTTTCATTACTATGTTTGCTTTTAGGCATAAGCAATGTAACGCGCTTTTTAGGAGTTGGGGTGGCCTTGGCTTCTATGCCAATTATTGTAGGCTTTGCTTTGTTTGGATTTTTAACACTTGATTCGCTGTCATTCTTATTTGCGTTAATGGTTGGATCAAAAGCCATTAATTATGCTTTAAACGGTCCAGCTTTGAAGCAGCTTTATATTCCCACAACTTCAGATGTGCGTTTCAAAGCACAAGCATGGATTGAAACTTTTGGCTCACGCGCTTCAAAAGAAGCTGGCTCACTATTCAACATGTTGTTAAGGCCTATGCAGTCCATTTTTGGGGCAGTAGCAGGAAGAGCTCATTACCTTACTTTAAGCGGGGTCATTGGTTTTCCATTGTTGGTGCTTTGGTTCGCGATTGCAGTTTATTTAGGGAGAAATTTCCGTAAAGCAATTGATGAGAAAAAAGTGATTTGTTAGAAAGGGAGCCTCTATAACTTCTTTTTACAAACTGATAGACTCCTTTCATGCATAGTATTTCTGATTCATTATGAGCAATGTCCTAAAGTCGCTTGGATGCGATTATATTTACCAAGATACTCCAGTAGATTTTAAAAGTGCACCGACTGTTGCCCGTTCAAATGTTCAATCTGAACATCCGGCTTATGCATGCAAAACTTTGGAAGAGCTTAAAAATGCTATGCTTACTTTTAAAGGATGTGCATTAAAAGAAACAGCCATTAACACCGTTTTTTGTGATGGTAATCCAAAAGCGGATGTTATGTTGGTTGGCGAAGCTCCCGGAGCAGATGAGGATGCACAAGGTTTGCCTTTTGTGGGACAAAGCGGACAGCTTCTTTGTAAGATTTTTCAAGCAATTGGCTTACCCCGTGACAAGTTATACATTTCAAATATTTTGCCGTGGAGACCTCCTGGAAATCGCACGCCAACAAATGAAGAGATTACAATTTGTCAGCCATTTATTGAGCAGCATATTCACTTGGTAAAACCAAAACTGCTGGTTTTTTTAGGGGGTGTTTCGGCAAAAACGTTATTAAAAACGACTGAAGGCATTACCAAACTACGCGGTCAATTTCACGAATACAAAACGCAGCATGGGGATGTTATTCCTTGTTTTGCAACTTATCATCCGGCGTATTTAATGCGTTCACCTGGACAAAAAGCCCAGGTGTGGCATGACATGTTGAAAATAAAGTTGCGGTTGTTGGCTAGCGCTTAATAATCAAGCTTAGGGTGCGAATCTTTACATAATCTCAAAAGCAACCAGCTTAACAGCAAGCATACAGGCACTGCATATATTGCTTGTTGATAATCTGCAGCAGAATACATACGTGCGCCTGCGCTATCTAATGACCCAGTCCAGCCTCTATCTAAAATCCATCCCATTAAAGGCTGAAATATAACGCCGCTCAGCATAACAATGGCATTTGTATAAGCCATGGCTGTTCCGCTTATTTGGTTTGATGTACGTTCTTTTACGATACTAAAGCAAAGAACTTGTCCACCAAGCCACAAACCACCTAAGAACAAAGCTGCAACTGTTGGGAAATACCCAATGCTTTGAGCGTATGATCCCACAAAAAAGCAGATAGCACTGGCTATTGCTGACATTTTCATCATTTTAATATAGCTTTTTTGCTTGAAAGCAAGCTTTGCTATAATAGGGCTACCTACAGCCATTCCAATAAATACCATTGTGCTAGCAAATGACGCCCATTCATTATTAACTTTTAAAGAATTCATCAAAAAAGGAACTGCCCATAATTCAGCGAATGAAGATATTGGCACATACATTAATCCACCAATGACTGCAGCTAAAAAGATTTGTTTGTCTGAAGCTAAAATGAATATGGATTTGCGTAATCCGGCTGCTGACTCAGGTGTTTTTGATTTGCTCAAAGACCCTTTTTTTGGCTTATTTCTAATAAGTGTCCAGCAAAGAATTGTTACGGCAATTCCTGCATAAGCTAACCATAAGGTCGCTTGTTGCCAAGTAGCATAATTCACTAATTTTGCTAAAGGAACGCCAGCAAATGTACCGCCAATTGTGCCAAGCATATTTGTAAGTCCTGCTATAAAAGCGAATCTTCCAGCTGAAAACCAATCACTGGCTAATTTTAAGCATGCAATAAATGCACATGCGGAACCTGCGCCTACTAAAAACCGTGCGATTTCAGCTATTGTAATATCAGATGTTGTGGCAAAAATCCAAGTGCCAACTGTGCACAAAACACATGAAACTGTTATTACTAATCTGGCGCCAACTTTATCAAGCAGCATTCCGCAAGGAATTTGCAATGGCACATATGCCCAATAATAAAATGATGTAAGCAGACCCAACCTAGTAGCATTAATGGAAAAGGTGTCCATAATGCCTTGAGTCATTACGCAGGCACCTGCGCGCAATATCATTTCGTACCAATAAAAAAGTGCAGCAGCCACCCATACAGCCCATGCATTAACAATTACCGGCTTGCGATTTGTATTAGTAGGTGAGGGAACTTTGTGGTTGCTTGAGCTATGTATTCCTGACTTCTTCACTTTAATTTTCCTTAAGTTTATGTGTTGGCGTTATTCGCGCTAAATTTCTATTTTTTACTAACAAATTGCATTGATTGAATTGCTATGAATCCAAAAATGCTAATTAGCATTAGGTAAAATGCAGGTGCGGTTAACAGCTCTGTTTTATATATTAACCACGTGGAAAACCATGGGGCCGTTCCACCAAAAATGGCGGCACTGACATTGCAAACAAAAGAACTGGCTGAATATCGAACATCCACAGGAAACAATTCAACAATAGCTACAGGCAGGACTCCATAAACAGCTGCCATGACAATGGCGAAAAACATTTGCATCAGCCAGCACTGAAGAACATCGCCTCGGGAAAAAATCATAAATGCTGGGTAAGATAAAATCAAAAAAGATGCGGCTGCAAAATACATGATTTTTTTATAACCAAACTTATCTGCCGCTATTCCGAACATAGGAATGCATATTACCATGAAAAGTAAATTCACGGTGTTCATTTGCAAGGCTGTCTGAGTAGGTATTTTTGCATAAGTTGTTAAATATGTTGCCATGAAAGAAAATAAAATATAAATGCCAACGACATCAAATAAGATAAATCCCATAGCTTGGGCAATTTTTTGTTTGTGATCTTTGAAAATAGCCGTAATTGGCAGTCTAGTTTTTTCACTTATTGTGTTTTTCATGCTTTGAAAATATGGTGTTTCTTCTGTGTTTTTTTGAATATAAACACCAGCAAATAAGGCAATTAAACCAAGCAAAAATGGAATTCTCCAGCCCCATGCTTGCAACTCATTTTCACTTAATATGTTGCTAAAAAGTACAGCCATAGCAGAGCCCATTAAAAAGCCAACTATCACGCCGACCGTAACTAAGCTACCTGCAAAACCTCTTTTATCAGCATGTGCGTGCTCAATGGCAAAAACAAAGGACCCTCCGTAATTTCCACCAACAGCAAGTCCTTGAACTAGTCTGATAATCACCAAAAAGATTGGCGCTAGAATGCCAATTTGCTGGTAAGTGGGAATAACGCCAAGCAAACAGGTAGAGATAGCCATCATGACAACTGATAGAGAGAGCGCCTTGCGACGTCCCAGTCTATCTCCAATATAACCAAAGAGAATAGCCCCGAGAGGGCGCATAATAAACCCAGTGGCGAACACAGCAAAAGCTGACATAATCTCCATGGTTTTATCCGCATGTGGAAAGAAATTTTTTCCAATAATTACTGCAAAATAGCCATAGACCGCGTAATCATACCATTCAAACATAGTGGCCAGTGCCCCTGCCGCAATGTTTCTATAGCTAGATTGTGTGGTGATTTCAACATGACCACTTATACTTTTCTTTTTAGCCACAAGCAAACCTTTTTCTAAAACTCATTGCTTTATAAACTTTGAATGCTATCACATTCATGCAAAATTAACAAAAACGCCAACTTTTAAGCTGTGTGTCGATTAATGCAAATTTTTATTTTTTGTAAGTTTCTTGAATAAAGAAAACAATGACTCTGCCAAGCAAAAATGCAAAAAGCACTGCAGATAATGCAAATTGATAATCTTTAAGTGCGTAAAGCGGAGCGCCATCAGCACTAAAATTACCGTCCCAAGAGTAGTCAATTAATTTGCCAAGTAATGGTTGAAAAATAAAACCGCTCGCCATGCAAAGTGCATTGGTGAAACCAACCGAAGTCGCGCTGTACTTTCTCGGGTTATTTTCTTGAACAGTTGTGAAGTAAAGAATTGAAAAGCCAGATGCAATTCCTGATAGAAACATTGCCGCAAGCACTGGGTAAAATGAAAGCCCAGGAGCATATAAAACGACAGCAAACCCAATGAATGTCCAGGTGACAGATAGAGCCATAACCTTGCGACGGCTTTGCCAATAATCTGATAATTTAGAGCTTACTGAACAGCCAATAGCATATCCAACCAACACCATAATGCCACCACATGATGCTAATTCATTACTGATGCCGAAGCGTTGCATTAAATACGGAGTGCCCCATAATTCGGCAAAAACGCATAAGGGTAAAAACATCATTAAGCTATATAGACCAACTAACCAGTTTTGAGGCTTTGCAGCAATAATTTTAAGACCATCTAAAAGGCCGCCTTCTACGATTTGTGATTTTTTGTGATCAGGTTTATCTTTTATTACGAACCAAGAAACAATCATTACAACAAGGCCAACTGCCGCAGCAATAAGCATTGCATTACGCCATCCTTGACCATTAGAAAGTTTTGCGAAGGGAAATCCTGCAACCATTCCGCCAAAA
Source organism: uncultured Candidatus Finniella sp. (assembly GCA_964446295.1). Lineage (GTDB taxonomy): Bacteria > Pseudomonadota > Alphaproteobacteria > Paracaedibacterales > CAITNM01 > CAITNM01. The sequence continues at coordinate 7,125 of CAYUNR010000026.1, forward strand.
GTCCCCATCATCATGGATATACCTGCGATGAAAGCAAATTTTGATTTATCAAACCAAACAGATGCAATTTTTAAACAGCAAATGTATGCACAAGCTGAGCCAGCGCCAATTAAAAATCTACCAAACTGCGCCCATATCACAGAATGACTAGTTGCAAAAACAACAGCCCCAATTACACAAAGGAGTGCCGAAATAGTTACAACCATGCGTGGGCCAAATTTATCAGTGATGACGCCGCATGGAATTTGTAATGGCACGTAAGCAAAATAATAAAAAGCAATCAATGTACCAACAGCGCCTGCTGAAATGCCAAAGTCTGCTATAAGTTCATTGGTGATTACACCAGGTGATGCACGTAGAATATATTCATAAAGGTAAAAGGACCAACCACAAGCAAGAATAAACCAGGCTTTTGAAGGAGCAGAAACTTCTTCTCTCTTTTCATTTTTAACGCTGCTATCGTTTACCTTATTTGCCAAGGACATATTTTTCCCAAATCTCTTTTATCGTTAGTAACACTCAACAGTAGCATATAATGAGCAAGCTAATCAAAAACTATGTTATTTTTTGAAGAAAATTAGCTTATATGTCCTAATAATATTTTTAAATTTCAAAATGTAGAATGCTCTTTAATAAAACTGCAAACTTTGCTGATAATAGGGTAGAAATTTTTTCTGTATTGCTATGCACAGACTTCTGGAAATTTTATTTTTTTGTTCACTTGGGGCAACCATTATAGTCTTGGGGCTTGGGCTCAGCACGATGTTTTCAAAGTCATCAAATCGTTTAGTGCTAAGCAATCGCCTTATGCGCTTGCGTGTTATGCTGCAAGGCCTTAGTATAATGCTGTTTCTATTATTAATATTATTAAAGTGAAAAATATTCGAAATTTTTCGATCGTTGCTCATATCGATCACGGAAAATCTACTTTAGCTGACCGTCTTATTGAATTTTGTGGTGGCGTTGAAACCAGAGATATGAAGGAGCAAATCCTTGATTCTATGGATATCGAACGCGAGCGCGGCATTACTATCAAGGCTCAAACTGTTCGTTTGAAATATAAAGCAAAAGACGGTCAGACATATAATTTGAATCTTATGGATACACCAGGACATGTGGACTTTGCTTATGAAGTGAGCAGGTCTTTAGCTGCATGTGAGGGATCACTGTTGGTAGTTGATGCAAGCCAAGGGGTTGAAGCGCAAACTCTAGCGAATGTTTACCAGGCTATCGATAATAACCATGATATTGTCACAGTTCTGAATAAAATTGATTTGCCAGCAGCAGAGCCGGATCGTATCCGGCAACAAATTGAAGATGTTATTGGCCTAGATGCATCAGATGCGGTGTTGATTTCTGCTAAAACAGGATTAGGTATTCAAGATGTTTTAGAAGCTATCGTTCATAGATTGCCGCCTCCGCGCAATTCAGATGACTTAGAAGCTGCTAAAAAACCTTTGAAGGCATTGCTGGTCGATAGTTGGTATGATCCATACCTTGGGGTTATTATTTTAGTGCGCATTATGGAAGGCGTTCTAAGAGTTGATCAACGTATAAAAATGATGAATGCCGGTGTTGTTTATGACGTCGATCGGGTAGGGTTTTTCACTCCAAAGCAAGAGCTGAAAAAAGAACTAAACCCAGGTGAAATTGGCTTTATAACAGCTAGCATAAAAAGTGTAGCTGATTGCAAAGTTGGTGATACTATTACCGATGAAAAAAAACCAACAGCTGAAGCTCTGACTGGTTTCAAGCCTTCTGTGCCAGTGGTTTTTTGTGGGTTGTTTCCATCTGATGCAGCTGAATTTGAACATCTGCGTGATAGTTTAGCTAAACTTCACTTGAATGACGCAAGTTTTCATTTTGAAGCAGAAACTTCAGCAGCTTTAGGCTATGGCTTTAGATGCGGATTTTTGGGTCTGTTGCACCTTGAAATTATTCAAGAGCGCCTTGAACGTGAATTTAATTTAGATTTAATTACCACTGCACCAAGTGTTGTTTATAAAATTCTTTTGAAAACCGGCAAGGTTCTTGAACTGCATAACCCCACGGATATGCCAGACGTCGTCAGAATTGAACGCATTGATGAGCCATGGATCAAAGCGACAATTATGGTGCCTGATGAATATTTAGGTTCTGTTCTGAATCTTTGTACAGAACGTCGTGGTGAACAGGTAGACTTAACCTATGCAGGCAATCGCGCCATGGTTGTGTACAAATTACCTTTGAATGAAATAGTTTTTGACTTCTATGATCGTTTGAAGTCAATCACACGGGGATACGCTTCTTTTGACTATCAAATAGAGGAATATCGCGAAGGAGATTTGGCAAAAGTTACAATTTTGGTGAACGCAGAGCCAGTTGATGCGCTCGGTATGATTGTGCACCAAGGGCGAGCTGAAAGCAGAGGACGAATATTATGTTCTCGTTTGAAAGATCTTATCCCACGACAGCTTTTCAAAATTGCGATTCAAGCAGCAATCGGCGGAAAAATTATTGCGCGTGAAACAGTTTCTGCTATGCGTAAAGATGTTACAGCTAAATGCTATGGTGGTGATATTAGTCGTAAGCGTAAGCTTTTAGATAAGCAAAAAGCAGGTAAAAAACGTATGCGTCAGTTTGGAAATGTTGAAATTCCGCAAAGCGCGTTTATTGCGGCTTTAAAAATGGACGACGATTAAATTTTCAGAAGGTTACTATGAAAAAAATAGCAATAATTCTCACAGCGCTTATAGCTAGTGGATTAGGATATTTTATGTGCAAAAAACAGGAGAACTATTCTATGAACACTCAGCTAATTCCGCGGAAAGTTTTGTTTGGAAATCCTGAAAAAACAATGGTCAGACTAAGTTCAAATGGCCAGCAAATATCTTATTTGGCAAATTCAAATGGCGTATTGAATATTTTTACAGCAAAAATTGAAACACCTCATGAAGGTTCTGCTATTACCACAGATACAGGCAGAGGAATTCGACAATATTTTTGGTTATATACTAGCCAGCACATTGCTTATCTCAAAGACGATGGGGGTGATGAAAATTGGCGCATTCATGTAGTAAATACTTGTACAAATGAAGATAAAAATTTCACTCCAGAAAAAGTTAATGCGCAAATTTATCATGTGTCAGATAAGTTTCCAGAAGAAATTTTAGTTGGATTAAATGATCGTGATCCCGCGTATCATGATGTTTACCGCTTAAATATTTTAACCGGTGAAAAAACACTTGTTTTGCAAAATGATCGTCATTTTAGTGATTTCGTTTTTGACGATGATTACAATTTACGTTTTGCAACAATCACGACCGAAGGCGGTGGTGCTGAATCATTTAAAGCAATTCCAGCTGCTGAACCAGGAAAATATACTTGGGAAAGTTTTATGAAAGTTGGCCTTGAAGATGTTTATACAACCCAACTATTAGGACTCACTAATGACGGTAATATTTTATACATGCTTGATAGCCGCGGTCATGACTTGAATGTATTAAAAGAAATCAATCTCAGTACTAAGGTTGAAACAGTTTTGGCACAAGGAAAAAAAGCTGATATTGGCGGAGTTATGTCTCACCCACATACAGGGGTAATTGAAGCATATTCAACCAATTATCTGCGTACTGAATGGGCGTGCTTAGATAAAGAAATCGAAGACCACTTGAATACTATAAAGCAAACTTTAAAGGGTGAAGTGAATATAGCAAGCAGAACGCTCGATGATAATTTTTGGATTGTTGCTGATATGAGAGATGATGGTCCTACCGGGTATTATTTGTATCAAAAAGCCAAAAAAGCTCTAACGTTTCTGTTTAACCAGCGTGAGAATTTAACGAGCTACCAATTGGCTAAAATGGAAGGCGTCGTTATTAATGCGCGCGATGGTTTAGAACTTCCTGCTTATCTCACGAAACCAATTAATGTAAAAAGTCCTGTGCCTTTAGTTCTTCTGGTACATGGCGGACCAGTTGCGCGCGATGTCTGGGGATACTATCCAGAAGCTCAATGGCTTGCTAATCGTGGGTATGCCGTATTGCAAGTGAATTATCGTGCTTCTAGCGGTCTTGGTAAATCTTTTATTTCAAAAGGTGACCGAGAATGGGGCGCTAAAATGCATGAAGACTTGCTAGATGCTGTAAGCTGGGCAATTAAAGAAGGTATCGCTGATCCTGCAAAAATTGCTATTTATGGTGGTAGTTATGGTGGATATGCTGCTCTTTGGGGTGCAACCCATTCTGGTGATGTGTTTAAATGCGCTGTAGATATTGTTGGTCCATCTAACTTGCAAACGCTTATGGCGACAATTCCACCATACTGGAAACCTTTCTTGGAACAATTATACCAAAGAATTGGTGATAATCGCACAGAAGAAGGCTTGGCTTTATTAAAAGAACGCTCTCCGTTAACCCATGTTGATAAAATTAATATTCCTATCTTAATTGCACATGGTGAAAAAGACCCTCGTGTAAAACAAGCTGAGTCTGAGCAAATTGTCGCTGCTATGAAAGCAAAAAACTTGGGCTACATTTATATGCTATTTATGGATGAAGGACACGGATTCGCAAGGCCTGAAAATAAATTTGCATTTTATGCGGTTGTTGAGCGTTTTCTTGCTGATAATTTAGGCGGTAAATTCGAAGTTATGACTAATGAATTCGAAAAAGCAACCTTAGCGCCAGAGCAAAAAGCTGAGTTGACGGCTCGTTTTAGGCCTTAGACTCATTCGCATAAAGTCCCCAAACTTGCTTGCGAGAAACCCAGCCTTTGAAGCGACCCTGGACGTTGCGAATTTCTATTTTGCACCAATTTGGTTGGGTTTCTAGCATTGTCGCTACGACTCCTGGTTCTATGCGCGCAATAATTTCTGATTGCTCATCTGGTTTACCATGGAGGTTCTGTATACTTCCCATCACAATAACCATACGTTTTCCTGAAAGCAGGCTTTTATGCACCCAACCTTCAGTTCCCTGGTGATCACGAATTCGTCTCCAGGTATCAAATTCCGCAATAATTTCAACAGGTAATCCTTGGCGTACAAATCTCCATTCAATAGGGTAGTTATTTCCTGGCCCTACATGCATGTGAATTGATGCTGAGCGGAGTGACACAAATCTAGGTAAGTTTTGCGTTTGGCTTGCAAAAACAGCACCAAAAAGAAAAATAATGAAGAAGCGAATTAACATCCAGTTGATCCAAATCCACCTGCACCACGAACAGTGCTATCTAAACTATTGACTTCATTCCAGGTGATGCGTTGATAAGCAGCAATTACCATTTGTGCAATTCGCATGCCTGGTTCTATTGTGAATGCTTCTTCACCGTGGTTGATAACTATTACAGAAATTTCTCCGCGATAATCTGCATCAATAGTGCCTGGGGAATTTACCAAGGTAACACCATTTTTAATTGCTAAACCTGAACGAGGGCGAATTTGTGCTTCAAAACCTTTCGGTAAGGCAATTGCTATTCCTGTCGGAACTAACGATCTTTTTCCGGGTGCGACAATAATTGCTGTATCAATTGCTGCTGTTAAATCCATGCCAGCGCTGTCTTCTGTCGCGTAATTAGGTAGGGGAATGCCCCTTAGGTTTTTAATTTCTATTTGCATAATTCATACTATAAAAGTTATCTAAAATCGTCTTTTAATTACACTATTCTGAGCGATAAAGCAAGGGCAGATCTTAGATTAAAGGCGACCTGCTACCAGTATACGTGATTTTTAGTTAAAATTTTAGAGAATAAATTGTAGATAGCGAGATTAAGAAGAAAGCTGTTCTTTTTGCCAAAGCTTTGCCGAAACAGCAATGCTTTTCATAATTTCTATCACCTGGTGAATGTCTGTTTTAATGCCTTCAGCTTGCAAGGATGTGACTCTATATTCTTTTAGTCCACATGGGATAATGCCTTTGTAATGAGATAAATCAGGATTTACGTTCAACGATAAGCCATGCCAGGTAACGCCTTGGGTAACACGCACACCAATGGCTGCAATTTTACGCTCACCCAGCTCATCGTCAAGCCAAACCCCAACCCGTCCTTGTTTGCGCACGCCGTTTAGACCAAAAATGCTTAGAATTTTTATAATCCATTCCTCAAGTGTTTGTACAAATAACCTAATGTCATTATCACGTTTTTTAAGATCAACCATTACATAAACCACAAGCTGACCAGGTCCATGGTACGTATGTTTTCCACCACGCTGCGTTTGGAAAACGGGAAAGGTGGAATCAATTAAATCTGATTCTTTCGCGCTTGTACCCGCAGTGTACAATGGTGGGTGCTCTAGAAACCAAATTACTTCATCTTCGCCTGAGCAAATGTCTTCAATGATTTTTTGCATGAACTGTATAGCGTCAGAGTATTCCACCGGTGCATTTGCAATCATAAATTTAATTTGTGACATTTCTTATTCCTGCACTGTATGTAGAAAATTTCTTAATGCTTCTGCTATGTATCCGTTATATAAACTAAATTCTTCAACACTTACGCATGATTCTATCCGACTAAAGCTAAGCGCAAATTGAAAATAGCTTAATTTTTCAGCAATAAGAAACGCCTCTCGCAATTCATCAATAGTTCCATAATCAAGCCAAATTTCAAGATATGCATTTTGTGCCTGTAAATATCTGCTATCAGTTCTTTGCAAATCATGATTACGTTTTGCACTATTCAAAGCAGTGGCTAATGAAAAGAACGGATGCGAAACGCAAGCATCACCCCAATCATTAATGGTAATACAGTTATCTTGAATCAAAATATTGTTATCGTGAAAATCGTTGTGTTCAATGGTTTCAGGAATATTATAAGCAGATAGTTGTTCACATAAATTTTGCACTTGGGGGTGAAGTTTTTGCAACATTTCAATTTCATATTTGCTGAGTCCAGCTACTTCTAACAAATCTTCTCTGGCTACAAATTCCTTATAAAGTCCTGGAAGCCTTTTAAGTCTCCAATCATTTACGCCCATTAAAATAAATGATTCCACAAAAGGTATACTTGCGTTTTGAATTTTCGCATGTGTTTTTAGTGCATTGCAAAATAGCTGTGTTTGAAATTTTTGCTTTTGAATATCTCGTAAGACTTGTCCGGCATCTTTCATAAGAAAACATGACAGTTGTTCATTTATTGCTATCACTTCAGTAACAGCCGTTGAAAAATTTTCATGCATAAACCGTAGAATTTTTGGTTCAATTACAAAAGGGGCTGCCATCTGCTTTAAATACACCGATTCTTTCGATGTTTTAAAACGACTGACCTTTGACCATGGCATGTCACGAACCACAATGGGGCCATCAATTAGCTGGTAGTCAGAAAAAACAATTTGCTTCTTTGCCCAATCCATTACTTTTAAATTATGATCTGCTGTGTTGTTCATGGGCGTATTTCAATTTTTGTACCTGTTGCTGTTGCATCGTAAATTTCTTTGATTTCTTCATTCGTAACGGCAATACAACCAAGGGTCCAATCTTTATTCACATGCAACTTTCCTAACCAAGCAAACGTTTTTCCCAAACCATGAATCATAATTTCACCACCGGCAGAACCCCCCTTTTCCTTAGCGTTCTTTTGGTCATGTGCATTTGGGTAAGAAACTTGTAGCGCTAAATAAAACTGACTGTTTGGATATTTATGAGAAACGAAATAAACACCTTCAGGCGTTTTGCCATCACCTTCTTGTTCTTTGTGTCCAATGGGACTGAACCCCAAGGCTATTTTGTATGTTTTAAGCTTTGTTTTTTTATGAAAAACACTCATACTACGAGCCGATTTTTCTACTAAAATGAGATTAATTTTGGGAAAAGGTTTTGCGATGGATGGTTTTTGTGCACCATAAAGAAATGCTGTCATAAAAAAAATGTAACCAAGGTTAAAAATTTTTTCATGGAATTACTTTATAAACAACTTCATCGTAAAGCTTACCATCAATTGTGGTTTGAACTTCATTGCATACAACGCCGCTCATGCTTTGGTAAAAATCACGTGCGGGGGAATTTTTGGTTAGCGTAATAACAATGAAGGGGACTAAATCTTCTTCGCGTAATTTTTCAACAGCAGCTTTCCATAGCATGGTTGCTATTCTCTTGCGATGATGATCTGCATCCACATAAAGCGCAAATATTTCACCTTTGCCAAATTCAGGGGTCCTGGAATATCCAGCATCACATTCGCCAACAATTTTTTCGTTATGCTCTACTACAAAAGTCCAATTATCACCTTTGGCCATATTTTCCAATCGCCAATCTAGCCTTTGTTTAGAGCAAATATTATCTAAATACGATTGATCAATTATGCCTTTATAACTATGTTTCCAACCTCTAACTTGCAAATCAACGATTGCAGCAGCATCTTCAATAGTGGCTAATCGTAAATGATAGGGCGACTCAAACTTAAAAACAATGCGTTGAGGCTGGTGTACATCAAAATCAACTTTTTCAACAGATTCCGTAAAGTGTTCGTTAGTGTATGTGGCAATAACATGTTTCCAAAAACCATAGGCAGGTGTATTTTCAGGAATGACTGAAACTTTCCATGACCCCTGAAACTGTTGCCATATTTCACGGGCTATTTTTTCGCCAATTCTTTTGCCTTGAAATTTTCCAAAAATAAAAAATTCACCGATCTCCCAGTAAAATTCTTCATCTTTAAATTGCTTATGTAGCAACGCAAAGCCGGCAAGCTCCTCGTCAACTTTAATTAAAAAAGAGCGACGATTTTCTTCAGTAAAATAAATTTTAAAATCAAAGCATTCATACATGCCATCTTTGGGACAAGCCCACTCATGGGAAGTGAATCCACATGTGCGCGATATATCATAGATATAAAATCGCGCCATGTTTTGGATTACCGGATAATCAGCTAGGGTTGTGGGAATAAGTCTAGCTTGATTTTTCATACTTTAAGAATTGTAATAAAGTTCAAATTCTAAGGGGTGCGGATGATGCGCCATTCTATAGAATTCTTTCCATTTCATTTCCAAGTGCGAATCAATAAGTTCTTTAGAAAACACGCCTGATTTAGTTAGGTACTCATGATCATTTTCTAAAGCTTGCAAGGATTCTTTTAAGCAGCCACTTACTGTTGGTAATTTTTTTGCTATTTCTTTGTGCTCAAACAAGTCAATGTCTTGGGCGTCGCCTGGGTGAATACGATTTTGAATTCCATCAATACCTGCTAATAACATCGCTGAAAAAGCAAGATATGGATTCGCTGATGGGTCAGGAAAGCGTACTTCAACGCGTTTTGCTTTTGGCGAATGCACAACAGGAATACGGCAAGCGGCAGAACGATTTTGTGCCGAATAAGCACAAATCACTGGCGCTTCATATCCCGGAATAAGTCGCTTATAGCTATTAGTAGTTGGGTTTGTGAATGCATTTAAGCTTTTTGCATGTTTTAAAATTCCACCAATATAAAATAGCGCTGTGTCAGAAAGTCCAGCATAACCCTTGCCACTAAATAAAGGCTCAGAGTTTTTCCATAGGCTTTGGTGCACATGCATGCCCGATCCATTATCACCAAATACAGGTTTCGGCATAAATGTAGCAGTTTTACCATATGAACGAGCTACGTTTCTCACAACATATTTGTACACTTGCAGTTCGTCAGCTCCCTTAATAAGGGTATTGTAAACAACGCCTAGTTCATGTTGAGCAGGAGCAACTTCGTGGTGATGTTTTTCAACCCTTAATCCCATTTCAGCCATTTTCAGTAACATTTCTGAACGAATGTCTTGAGCAGAATCTAATGGTTGTACAGGAAAATAACCTCCCTTAGGACCAGGGCGGCATCCATGATTCTTAAGTGTTCCTTGCCCATGAGTTTCACCATTTTGACTTGGAAACTCATCTGAATATATTTCATAAGATGCTTTTTCTGATCGCGCTTGAAACGCTACTCCATCGAATATAAAAAATTCAGCTTCAGGGCCAAAAAATGCTTCATCCGCTAACCCTGTACTTTGTAAATATTTCATACATTTTTTAGCAATTTGACGCGGGTCTTTTGCGTAAGGCTCTCCCGATTGCGGATGGTGCACATCACAAATAACAATGGCCGTTGGGTAAGACGAAAAAGGATCTAAGCGCACATTATCCAAATCAGAACCAAAATCTGGCTTTAACAGCATGTCCGATTCGTTAATGGCACACCATCCCGCAATAGATGATCCATCAAATAGCAAACCATTTATGCATAAGTCATCATCAACGGCACTGGTAGGATAGGTTATATGATGCCAAGTTCCTCGTAAATCAGTGAATCTAAAGTCAACAAATTCAACTTGGTGATGTTTTAAAAAATCAAAAAAAGCTCGCACAGCAATAACATTATAAAAGTTTACCTTAGGCTAACTAAGCTTTAAAAAAAGTCAACTGATATCCGATTGATTTTTAGATGCTGCAAGATCTAATTGAATTTTATAACCTTTTTTGCAAAATTCCTGTACGCGCTTATATTCTGCAGCGAATTCTTCATCTAGTTCAGACAATCTTTTGAGTTTTTTTGAGTGCTTATTCATCACTAAGGGGTCGATTACTCTAAATTTAGGTTTCGGAATAAAGTCTGGCGTTCCTTCACCATCTTCTAAAAGATGATATGCAGTTTTAGGATAATGTGCTTTCGCAATTAATCGTGTGATTTCTTCATCATCACAAGCTTTAAGCTTTTCTAGGACTTGTAGGTCAGTGCCAAAATTCATATCGTGTTGAGTTACGCGTTGCAACAAAAAAGCACGTTTTAAAATTTTACTGGTGATAAAATATATAACCATGTGATCTGCTGATCCCCAAAAATGTTCTGTAAAATGCAATGGTAAATTTGCGAACTTTTTAGCAGCAGCTTTGCTTACAAAGAACCATTTTCCTTCTTCAAAACGTAAGTTACTTGCAATGAATTTTATGTCTTTTTCTGTTATCATTTTAAAAACAAGGCCAGTGCGCAAATTATATGCAATGCGATCAGCGCACATATCAGGCAATGATTGTTCAAGGCGAGTAAATCCCGGCTTGTCTGGCATAATATCTTTCTCAGTCCAGTCATGACCTTGTATAACCTCGGCAATTTTAGTTTGTTGTAAAAACCATTCATGAATAGTGTCTTGATAATTTTCTATGCCAAAAAAAACATCTGCCACATGCGAAAAAACCGTATGAGAAATATCGTGAGTCAATGCTGAAATTTGTTCTTGAAGATCTCCACCAAAATTTTGGACAAGCCACAATACATCAAGTGAGTGATCCAGCCTGTTAAACTTAGGTATGCCATTCCAGTAGGCTGGTGATCCTGATTGATCAATTCCTTTTAGGCGCTGCATATGCTCAAGGTTGTAAACTTTTAGCAGCTCATCCTGAAGTTTCAGGGGGCCAAAAATTGTTTGAACATCGATACTTGTTTTTGCTTCAGGGATTGGTTCGGCAAAAAGCGTAGAAAATAAAACAATGAAAGCAAAGCTTATATTTTTAAAAGGAAGGCATTTTTTCATTTTTATCCCTATGTTTTGCATGTCAGGGTTGCGTCCTTGCAAGTAGTTATGACAATATCAACAATCTTAGCTTATAACTTTTAATTTGCATGAGCCAATATTTCAAACAATATAAAATTTTAATTTTGTTGTATTTCTTTGCGGGTAAAAAAAATGACTAAAATTGCGGTTCTGATTCCTTGCTACAATGAAGAAAAAGCTATTTATAAAGTTGTTAAGGACTTTAAGTCTCAGCTTCCTGAAGCTGATATCTATGTCTATGACAATAATTCAAGAGACAATACAACTGAAGAAGCTAAGCGAGCAGGGGCAATTGTTAAGTTTGAGCCTCGTCAAGGAAAAGGGCATGTTGTGCGGCAGATGTTTTCGAACATTGAAGCTGATGTTTACCTTATGGTTGATGGTGATGGTACTTATGATCACTCACGCGCTCGAGCACTAGTTAACGCACTGCTAGAACATCAGCTAGACATGGTCATTGGAACGCGCGTTGAAAAAACCGAAACGGCGCATCGCACTGGGCATAAATTAGGCAATCAATTATTTAATTTCGCGCTCAAAATGCTTTTTCAAAGTAATTTTAAAGATATTTTTTCAGGATACCGAGCTTTCTCTCGTCGCATGATCAAAAGTTTTCCTGCTATTTCAAACGGATTTGATATTGAGACTGAACTATCAGTATTTGCGCTGAATTTAAAACTGCCTGTTAAAGAAATTGAAACTGATTTTTTTGATCGCATAGCAGGCACTCAAAGTAAGCTATCTACATTTAAAGATGGATTTAAAATTGGATTACGTATGTTGTCGTTATTCAGAGATTTTCGCCCATTCTTGCTTTTTTCGTTAATATCTACTTTCTTAATTTCCCTAAGCTTATTTTTGGGTGTGCAGGTTATTCAAGAATTTTTATCCACCGCGTATGTATCACGTGTTCCAACAGCCTTGCTTTGCGTGGGGTTGATGGTTCTTGGATTTTTAAGCTTTGCATGTGGATTGATTCTAGATAGTATGAGCAATCAGCGCAGGGAAAATTTAAGGCTCCATTACTTGCGTAATTGAGATTTTTTATTTTCGTAAACCGCAATGTCGTTGTCGTTGAACTATTTTCGTGGCGCGCGTTTATGAAAAAATGCTATGGTTTAGCTAACTTTTTTGGACAGTTGATATATGAGCACGCAAATTACTACCGATGTAAAGCCCGTTTCCTTAGAAGAGGAGATGAAGAGGTCTTATCTTGATTACGCTATGAGCGTAATTGTATCGCGTGCTTTGCCAGACGTTCGTGATGGTCTGAAGCCTGTTCATCGTCGTATTTTATATACCATGAAGGAAATTGGCCTGGAATATAACAGGCCGCACAAGAAATCTGCCAACGTAGTCGGTAACGTGATGGCGAAATACCATCCTCACGGTGATTCAGCTATTTATGATTCTATGGTTCGGATGGCGCAATGGTTTAGTTTGCGTGTTCCATTGGTGGATGGTCAAGGTAACTTTGGTTCAATGGATGGAGATCCACCAGCTGCTCCTCGTTACACTGAAGC